>JBFKAF010000036.1:0-13204 GCA_041621735.1 Pseudomonas sp. | reverse complement strand
GGGCTTGAGTGTGCTCGAGGTGTATGGGATGACCGAAAACTGCGGTTATTCGCATGTCTGTCGGCCGGGCAAATACAGGCAAGGCTGGATCGGTCAGAACAGCCCCGGCGTGGAGGTGCGGATCGCCGCAGATGGCGAGGTGCAGGTAGGTAGCGGCGCGACCATGCAGGGGTATTACAAGGACCCTCAGAAGACCGCGGAAACCATCACCGAAGATGGCTTTCTGCGCACTGGCGACAAGGGCGAGCAGGATGCCGAGGGCAATCTGCGCCTGACCGGGCGGATCAAGGAGATTTTCAAGACCAGCAAGGGCAAGTATGTCGCCCCAGCGCCGATCGAGAACCGTCTGGCAGTGCATTCGCGGATTGAGCAGGTCTGCGTGGTCGGCGATGGCCTGGTCCAGCCGATGGCTCTGTGTGTGCTCTCCGAGGTCGGTCGCCAGGAGGTCGCCAACGGCACGGGTGGCGAGTTGGAAAAGAGCCTCAAGGCGCTCCTTGCCGAAGTCAATGCGACTCTCGACAAGCACGAGCGGTTACATGGGCTGGTGCTGGTCAAGGACGCGTGGTCGGTAGACAACGGCTTCCTGACGCCCACCCTGAAAATCAAGCGTAATGTGGTCGAGGGCACCTACGGTCCGCGCTTCGCCGAATGGCTCGAGTACCGTGAAGCAGTGCTGTGGCAGCAGTAACCTGTTCTCAGGTCCACTAAGGTCTTTTGCCAAGCGGGCCAGAGTCCATTGACACGGCGTGCTTGGACATTCCAGCGATCTACTTCAGAAGGATTTTCCATGAGTCTGTGGCGGCACACTCCGAATATCGAACAGCTCAATGCGACCCTGAAAAACACCATCGGCGAGCAGCTGGATATTCGCTTCGAATCCTTCGATGCAGAGTCCATCAGTGCCAGCATGGTGATCGACTCGCGCACTCATCAACCCTATGGCCTGCTGCACGGTGGAGCCTCCGTGGTGTTGGCGGAAACCCTGGGCTCGACTGCCAGCTACCTGTGTATCGATACCAGCAAGTTCTATTGCGTCGGCCTGGAGGTGAACGCCAATCATCTGCGCGGCCCATTCACCTGGGGCGCACCACACATGTCTGGGACATTCGCCTGAGTGGCGAGGATGGCAAATTCAGCTGCATCTCGCGCTTGACCATGGCCATCGTGCCGTTGGCCGATAAGCCCTCGTCGGCGCATTGAGCCTTGTCCCCTGAGTACCTGCCAGCTTGCCAGGAGGGCAGCCTGGCAGGCTTCCCATAACCTTTGGCCATAGTGTCTTCATTCACTGGCCGTTTTGTCATTGCCGCATGGGCGCCGCTGCCGGACAATTCCCGGGTCCTTTCCTAGAAGTCCGCCGTCATGCCCCAGTCCGTGTTTTTCGCCCACGCCAATGGTTTTCCCTCGGCCACCTACAGCAAGTTATTTGCTGCCTTGGCGCCCGAATATGGGGTGCGGCATCTGCCGCAGCATGGCCACGATCCGCGCTTTCCGGTGAATGAGAATTGGGTCAATCTGGTCGATGAGTTGCTGCATCACCTTGAGCAACTCGACGACCCAGTATGGGGTGTCGGCCACTCCCTCGGTGGAGTGCTGCATTATCACGCGGCCCTGCTGCGACCCGAGTTGTATCGTGGCGTGGTGATGCTCGATTCGCCGGTGTTGACCCTGGCGGACCGGATCGTCATACGGGCGGCCAAGCGTTTTGGGTTTATCGACCGCATCACCCCGGCCGGACGTACCCTAGGTCGGCGTGAGGAGTTCAGCGATCTGCTCGAGGCGCGGCGCTATTTCGCCGCCAAGACCCTGTTCAGCCGCTTCGATCCCGAATGCCTCGACGCCTACGTGCAACACGGTCTGCAAGACAGTGGCACAAGCCTGCGCCTGCGTTTCGATGCTGCCACGGAAATCAGCATCTACCGCAATGTGCCGCATACCAGCCCGGGTCGACCGCAACATCTACAAGTGCCGCTGGCCATGGTGCGCGGCCGGCACAGTCGAGTGGTGTTGCCGCACCACAGCCGTTTGATCCGGCGCATGCCCAGAGGCGAGTACCTGACCCTGCCGGGCGGGCATATGTTTCCGCTGGAGCGGCCGCAGGACACCGCCGAGTTACTCAAGTCGTTGTTCCTGCGCTGGGATGGCCAGCAGCCTGCCGAGGAGTCAGCATGACAGTGGGGTTTGAAGAGGTACGTCTGAGCCTGCCGCATATCGAGCTGGCCGCGCACTTGTATGGCCCCGAGGATGGCCAGCCGGTGATTGCCTTGCACGGTTGGCTGGACAACGCCGCCAGCTTTGCCCGCCTGGCGCCCAAGCTGGTGGGGCTGCGCATTGTCGCCCTGGATTTTGCCGGACATGGTCATTCCGATCACCGTCCCGCAGGCGCCAGCTACGTGATCTGGGATCACGTCCACGATGTCTTGCAGGTAGCCGAGCAATTTGGCTGGCAGCGCTTCTCCTTGTTGGGACATTCCATGGGGGCCATTGTCTCGGTGCTGGTGGCGGCCGCACTGCCCGAGCGGGTCGAGCGTCTGGCGCTGATCGATGGCCTGATTCCCTACACCGGCGAGCCGGACAGCGCGCCACAGCGGCTGGGCGAAGCGCTCAAGGCGCAGATGGCGCTGGCCGGCAAGCGTAAGCCGGTGTACGCCGAGTTCGAGCGGGCGGTCGAGGCGCGCATGCGCGGCGTTGGCGCGGTCAGTCGCGAAGCCGCCGAGTTGCTCGCGCAACGCGGTTTGATGCCGGCGCGCGGCGGTTACACCTGGCGCACCGATAGCCGTTTGACGTTGCCTTCACCCATGCGCCTGACCCACGCCCATGCGTTGGCGTTCGTTGAGCAGCTGCAGTGCCCGGTCAATCTGGTGCTGGCGGAACAGGGCATGCTCTTGGCGCAACCTCGGCTCATGGACTTGCTGGCTGGCCGGCCGATAATCCAGAGTCGTTTACCGGGGGGCCATCATCTGCACCTGGACGATGAGGAGGGTGCGCAGTTGGTAGCAGACTGTTTCAATAGTTTCTTGCGCCCGTCTTGACTTGCCAGAGGCAACTGCGGAAGGTTGGGCTCAATGGAATGGAGAGCCCTATGATTGATCTTTACACTGCTGCGCCCGCCAATGGCCACAAGGTGTCGATCGCCCTGCAACAGCCCCAGTTGCCGTATAGCGTGCAGGCACTGAGCGTCGAGAGACGCGAGCAGAAAGCTCCGGATTTTTTGAGACTCAATCCCAACGAGCCTATGCCCGCCATAGTCGACCGCGACAATGGCGACTTCGCCGTGTGCGATTCCGGCACCATCCTCTACTTGGCTGAGTTGAGCGGGCAACTGATAGCGCGTCGTGAAGCGGATGAAGAACAGGTGGTCAAGGCCGCTCAACCGATGTTGATTCGATGAGGCCGTGCATGCGTTGGTTCAGTCTGTTTAGTGGGGTTTTGCTGAGTGGCGCGGTGTTGGCGGCCGAGCCGCTCGGCAGCCACGACCTGGAAGTGCTACCGCGCTTTCCCGGGAGCAAGATAGTCGCCTTCAGCGAAGAGGCGGAACAGGAGAGGCTCTATCCGCAAGGCACTATCCGGCGTATCAGTGGCCGCTTGCGCTATGAATATGAACTGCCGCTCCAGGGGCAGTTCACCGCGGTGACCTATGAGTTACCGAAAACCCATTCGGCCGATGAAGTCTTCACCGTCGCCCGTGAAGCCTTGCAGGTGCAGGGCGCCGAATTACTCTACTGGTGTGAGGGGCGTGAGTGCGGGGCGAGTAGTCTGTGGGCCAACGCGGTATTTGGTAAATCCATACTCTATGGGCCCGATAACCAACAAGCCTATGTCCTTATGCGCTTGCCCGAGCCTCGGCAGAACAGTGTGTTGGCGCTCTACAGCATTACCCGCGGTAATCGCCGCGCCTACCTGCATGCCGAGCTGTTGGCGGCCAGCACCCCGCTGCGCGAAGTGTTGCCGACACCGGCCACCTTGCTGCGCCAGTTAAAAAGCAGCGGTGAACTGCGCTTGCCCAAACAGGTCGAACCGACACCGGACTGGGCCACCTTGCTGGCGCGTAGCCTCAACCTCGATAGCACCTTGCGCGTCAGTCTTGCTGGTGTGCAGGCCGAAGCCTGGCGTGCAGCGTTGGTCGAGCAACGGGTGCGGGCGGCGCGGCTTGAGTTGGGTGATGCAGAGTCTGCGGGCCTGCGCATCAGTGTGCTGCGTTAATCGGGCAGCCTGACTGATAATGCCGATGTAATCCGCAATGAGCCGGCTTGCCGATCGTCAGGTCTGCCGGCTCGCTTGCCTGGTGCTGCCTGATAGTGCTGTTTGTCTCTTCCCCTGCTGGAGCCGCATGAATGTTCAATAACGACCGCTTGCTGGTGCAGATCCTGCTCCTCGGGCTACTCGGCGCGAGCCTGTGGGTGCTCGCGCCGTTCTGGTCGGCATTGTTCTGGGCAGCGGTGCTGTCTTTCGCCAGTTGGCCACTGATGCGCACCCTGACGCGCTGGCTGAAAGGCCGCCAGGCCGCTGCCGCAGCCTTGTTGACCGCTGGCTGGACAATTCTGGTCGCGGTGCCCTTGGTGATGCTTGGCTTCAACCTGGCCGATCACATTCGCGAAGCCACTGCCTTGATCAAGAATTTGCAGGTTGCCGGCCTGCCGCCACCGCCGAGCTGGCTTGAAGGCTTGCCATTCGTCGGCGAGCGCCTGCTGGGGTTGTGGCAGACCATCGATCAGCAGGGCGCTGCGTTCTTCGATACCGTGCGCCCTTATCTCGGCCAGGTCGGTAACTGGCTGTTGGCGCGTAGCGCGCAGGTCGGCGGGGGCATGCTGGAGCTGGCCTTGAGCCTGATTCTGGTGTTTTTCTTCTACCGTGATGGGCCGCGTTTGGCCGCATTCGTACACAGCCTGCTGGATCGTTTGATTGGTGGCCGTGCCGATCATTACCTGGAGCTGATCGCCGGCACCGTGCAACGGGTGGTCAATGGGGTGATAGGTACGGCGGCGGCCCAGGCGCTGTTGGCCTATATCGGCTTCATGATCGCCGGGGTGCCGGGTGCGCTGTTATTAGGGCTGATGACCTTTGCCTGCAGCCTGATCATGGTTCCACCGCTGGTCTGGGGCCCCGCGGTGCTGTGGCTGTTCTGGCAGGGCGAGGTGGGCATGGCGGTCTTCCTCGCCGTGTGGGGCTTCCTGATAATCAGCGGGGTCGACAATATCCTCAAGCCTTACCTGATCAGCCGCGGCGGCAACCTGCCGCTGGTGGTGGTGTTGCTCGGGGTGTTTGGCGGGATTCTGGCTTTCGGTTTCATGGGCCTGTTCCTCGGTCCCACCGTGCTCGCCGTCGCCTACAGCCTGCTCAGCGACTGGGTGGCGGGTAAAGCCCCGCCAGCCAGTCCTTCGGCAGAGGATCAAGTCAGCTGATTCAACGGCCAGTGCCTGGCCCGATAGTCAGCGGCGCTTATCTCAAGTGCAGGAATGTTGACGCCTGGCGATAGCGTGATGGCAGGGGATTTTCACTACGCTACGGACTTTCAGTCGCTTTAGCAGGCCGTTGAAAAATGTAGGCGAGGCAGGCAAGACAAGGCAAAAGCGGCCGAGGAAACGGGGTTTACTGACTGTAAATGAGCATTCCGAGGCCGCTTTTAACGCAGTATTGCCAACGCAGGTAGTTGTTCAACGACCTGTTAGTGATCGCCGCGCTCGTACTTGTCCAGGGTGTCGCGGGCGATCTGCCGGCCGAGCATGATCAACTCCGGTGCGCGGTAGAACTCGAAGAACCGGCAGGCGCGCTTGGGCACGTTGATCAGGATATCTGGTGGGTAGCCGGCAATCTTGTACTGGGCCAGCGAGGTCTGCATCACCTCGAAACTCTGGTTGATCAGCTCCAGCAAGGACGCCGGGCCGCTCATGTCGGCGACCCGCGAGCCGCTGGCGGACTTGGTCGCAGCCGCACTTTCCGTTGAGTCGGCCTGCTGAGACTCAGTGGCGGCATGCTGGCGCTGGACATGAGTCGCTACGACCGGGCTGGCGACTTCTGTCTCCTCCATCAGCAACAGTTCATCGTCATCGCCCTGCTTGCGGCGGAATGAGGGCAGGCGTGAGCCGAGCGAGGTCATCAACTGGTCGAAACGGCCTTTCAACGCCGGTGGCCGTTCGATGACCGGCAACGGGTAATGCCGCTGGTTGTTCGAGTTGAGGTTGACCGCGATAATCAGGTCGCAGTGGCTGGACACCACCGGCACGATCGGCAGGGGGTTGAGCAGGCTGCCGTCGACCAGCATGCGTTTGCCCTGGATCACCGGGGTGAACAGGCTGGGAATCGCCGCGGAGGCGCGCATGGCTTGGTGCAGGCAACCTTCCTGAAACCAGATCTCCTGTTGGTTGGTCAGGTCGGTGGCCACCGCCGTAAAGGGAATCGGCAGGTCTTCGATGTTGATCTCGCCGAGGATCTCGCGGATATGACCGAAGACTTTCTCGCCGCGAATGGCGCCGAGGCGAAAGCTCACATCGAGCAGGCGCAGCACATCGAGATAATCCAGGCTTTCGATCCATTCGCGGTATTGTCTGAGCTTGCCGGCCGCATAGATGCCGCCGACCACCGCGCCCATGGAGCAGCCCGCGATGCAGGCGATGTCATAGCCGCGCGCCTCCAGCTCTTCAATTACGCCAATGTGCGCATAACCCCGCGCGCCCCCCGAACCCAGGACCAGTGCTACCCGTTGAGCCATTTGTTAATCCCCCGTAACGCATTGTTTTATCAACATACGCGCGCCAGTCGCTGGCGCCAAGACGGCATTTGCTAGAATGCCGCCGCCTGTCGACGAGTTAAGTGAGATTTCATGAGCGAGCCCATCCGTTTGACCCAGTACAGCCACGGCGCTGGCTGCGGTTGCAAGATTTCCCCCAAGGTGCTGGACGTGATCCTGGCCGGCAGCGGTGCGCAAAATCTCGACCCCAAGCTGTGGGTCGGCAATGCCTCGCGCGACGATGCGGCTGTCTATGCCATCGATGGCGAACGCGGCGTGGTCTCGACCACTGACTTCTTCATGCCGATCGTCGACGACCCCTATGACTTCGGGCGGATCGCCGCGACCAACGCGATCAGCGATATCTATGCGATGGGCGGCGATCCGCTGATGGCCATCGCCATTCTCGGCTGGCCGGTCAACCTGTTGCCCGCGGAAATAGCCCGCGAAGTGATTCGCGGCGGCCGCGCCGTGTGTGACGAGGCGGGTATCCCGCTGGCCGGTGGACACTCCATCGATGCGCCGGAGCCGATCTTCGGCCTGGCCGTCACCGGTCTGGTGGAAAAACGCCATATGAAGCGCAACGACAGCGCGCAGGTCGGCGACAAACTGTACCTGAGCAAGCCACTGGGGATCGGTATCCTCACTACCGCCGAAAAAAAGGCCAAGCTGCGCGCCGAAGACGTCGGTCTGGCCCGCGACTGGATGTGCACCCTGAACAAACCCGGCAGCCGCTTCGGCAAGCTCGCCGGGGTAACCGCGATGACCGACGTGACCGGCTTCGGCCTGCTCGGCCACCTGGTCGAGATGGCCGATGGCAGCGGCCTGACCGCGCAGATCGAGTTCGCCAAGG
The DNA here is from genome assembly GCA_041621735.1 of Pseudomonas sp. Classification (GTDB taxonomy): domain Bacteria; phylum Pseudomonadota; class Gammaproteobacteria; order Pseudomonadales; family Pseudomonadaceae; genus Aquipseudomonas. The sequence goes on along the minus strand of JBFKAF010000036.1, from coordinate 5,627 downwards.
TGCCGCGTCTGGGCAGCGTCGACTATTACCTGGAACAGGGCTGCGTCCCCGGCGGCACCCTGCGTAATTTCGACAGCTACGGCGAAAAGATTGCGCCACTGGGCGAGGGGCAGAAACTCCTGCTCTGTGATCCGCAAACCAGCGGCGGTCTGCTGGTCGCGGTGACGGCCGAGGGTGAGGCGGAGTTTCTCGCGGTCGCCAGCGAGTTGGGACTGGCACTGCAACCCATCGGTCAGATGCTCGAGCGACAGCGTTATGCGGTCGAGGTGCTGTGATGCGTGACAATAGCGACGACTATCGCAGCATCTTCCTCAACGACACGCCGATGATGGACGCGCGCGCCCCGGTTGAGTTCGACAAGGGCGCCTTTCCCCACGCGATCAACTTGCCGCTGATGGACGACATCGAGCGGCAAAAGGTCGGTACCTGCTATAAGCAGCACGGCCAGCAGGCGGCCATCGAACTTGGCCATCAACTGGTCAGCGGTGCCACCAAGACCGCGCGGATCGAGGCCTGGGCGGCGTTTGCCCAGGCTAATCCCGAGGGTTATCTGTACTGCTTTCGCGGTGGCCTGCGCTCACAGACCGTGCAACAGTGGCTGAAAAGCGAGGCGGGTATCGCCTACCCACTGGTGTTGGGCGGTTACAAGGCAATGCGCAGCTTCCTGCTGGAAACCACCGCGCAGGCAGTCGAGCAGTGTGATTTCGTGCTGGTGGGCGGCATGACCGGCACCGGCAAGACCGAGGTGATCGCTCAACTCGGCAACAGCCTGGACCTGGAGGGGCACGCCAACCATCGCGGCTCCAGCTTTGGCAAACGCGCCACCGCGCAGCCGCAGCAGATTAATTTCGAGAACGCCCTGGCCATCGACATCCTGAAGAAGCGGGCGGCGGGCATGCAACAGTTCGTGCTCGAGGATGAAGGGCGCATCATCGGCAAGTCCTCGCTACCCTTGGAGTTGTATCAGGGCATGCAGGAATTCCCGCTGGTGTGGTTGGAAGACAGCCTGGCAGGGCGCGTCGAGCGCATTCTCAAGGATTACGTGATTGACCTGTGTGCCGAGTTCATTGCCTTGCAGGGCGAAGAGTCGGGCTTCACAGCGTTTGCCGAGCGCCTGCAGCAGAGCCTGAAAAATATCTTCAAACGTCTGGGCGGCGAGCGCTATCAACGCCTGGCGGCGATCATGGATCAGGCCCTGCTGGAGCAGCGGAGTCGCGGGGTGGTCGACCTGCATCGCGGCTGGATCGAGGCCCTGTTGGTCGAGTATTACGACCCCATGTATGCCTACCAGCGTGAGAACAAGGCCGGGCGGATCGAGTTCGTTGGCGAACAGGCCGCGGTGGTGGAGTTTCTCCGTCAGCGCGCCCAGTTATAACGGGCTGGCACTTTTCCATCATATGAACGTCATACTGAGTCACAGTACGTGGTCATTTATTCATTCGAAGGGTATGAGATATGAAAGCCTGGATCTGCTTGCCGCTAATCGCTTTGCTGTTGGCCGGCTGCGCCGGTAAAACCGTCTATCGTGACACTTGCGCCAATCAACTGGATGCCGCCTGGCAAGAGCTGGATCTGGCCAAGGCCGAAGGCTTTGCCGGCACTGTGAGTTACTCGAAAGCCTTGTCGCTGCTTACCGCGGCGAAAACCCAGCAACAGTTCGAAGCGTACAAAGGCTGTACCAGCAAGGCCGAGCGGGCGCGCTTCTATATTCGTGAATCGCGCGCGGGGCGCTGATGCAACTCGATTTCAGCAGCCTGACACCGCTTGAAGCCTACCGTTGGCTCGCATCCACTGTGACCCCCAGGCCCATCGCCTGGGTGTCCAGCCTGTCTGAAGAGGGCATTAGCAATCTCGCCCCCTTCAGCTTCTTTCAGGTGATCAGTGATGATCCGCCGACGCTGATGGTCAACGTCAACACGCGTGCCGATGGCGGCCTCAAGGACACCCTGCGCAATGTACAGGCGACCGGGGAGCTGGTGATCCAGCTGGTGTCCTACGCCCAAGCCGAGGCGATGAATGCCAGTGCCGCGGCGTTACCCCATGGCGTCAGCGAGTTCGAGCGTTGCGCGATTGCCAGCCTGGCCGGCGAGCGGGTAGCGGTGCCGCGTGTGGCCGGGGCGGCCGTGGCTTTCGAGTGTCGCTTGGCCGAAGTCCAGCCCTATCCACGTCATGCGCCGAACAGTCACCTGATCTTCGCCGAAGTACTGCTCGCCCATCTTGACGATGCGGTGCTCAACGAGAAGGGGCGGATTGACCCGCATACCCTCGACCTAGTTGGGCGCCTGGGCGGAACCTCCTATACCCGCACCCGCGATACCTTCGAGATGAGCCGCCCAGGCTGACTCCGCCCTGAACAGGCCGGCCGATATCCCCATCCCTGCTTGCCGCTGGGTAGCGCCTGACGCTCTCCCCGGTTACGTCGGTACAGCAGCAAATATTCCCCTGCGCCGAGATTAATTTTTCAGCAGTCGAGCCGATAACTCAGAGTAATGAGCTAAAAACGACATTCGATTAGCTGAAAACACCATTCGTGCAACTTGTCAGCTTGTTCTCTGTACAGCTATGCACCTATGTTGCCGGCTGGGATTCGAGCGACATTACGCCGTTTGGTAGTCATCTTGGCAAAGGGGTGGAAAGCATGTGGAACGTCCTGCAACGGCGCGTCGCCAGTTTGACTACGGCAAAGAAACTGGCATGGGGTTTCGGGGTCGTGCTCTCGCTCACCGCGGTGGTTGCAGCCACGGGCTTCTCCGCATTGCGTGAAGTCGGTCAGCGTTCGGCACTGCTGGAGCGGATGAGTTCGATCAATAGCCAGGTGCTGCAGATCCGCCGCAGCGAACAGGACTTTGCCCTGACCGGCGACATGCAGTACGCCAAACTGTTGCATGAGCAGGCGCAGGCCATCGTCGAACGTAGCGCGGCCTTACAGGCCGAATTGCCCGCCGCTGAGCGGCCCTTGCTGGATCAGGTGGCGAGCGCCGTTGCCGAGTATCAGGCGGCGTTCGACCGTTACGTGGAACAGACCGACAGCATGGGCCTATCCCTGGATGCGGCCAACTGGTTGGTGGTCAGCTCGTCCAACAGTCTGGATTTGCTCAAGGACGGCTTGTCGGAAGACGGTGTCGACCTGCTGAAAAGCAGCCTGGGCGAAGAGGGCGCCAAGTCCGTGGAGCAGGCCGGTCAGATCAGTACCATCCATCAGCTACTACTGGCGGCGCTCGGCGAGGCGCGCGTGCTTCTGGAGCAGAGTCGCCGCTCGGACGAGGCCGTGAAAACCGAGATCAAACAAGCGCGCGAGGCACAGGAGCTGGCCAGTGAGCTGCGCGACAACATGAACGATCCTGGTTATTCCTCGGTGCTCGGGGATGTCGTCATCGGCATCGACTCCTTCAACGAGCGTCTGGCCGAGTACACCCGTCATCTGCAACAGCAGAAGCGGGAACATGCCCAGTTGGTGGTGCAGGCCGAACGTATCGTGACGCTGGTAGGGGAGGGCTATGTCAGGCAGAAAGCCGGCATGCATGACCAGCTACAGACCAGTACCTGGCTGATTGTCCTGGCGGCTGCCCTGGCGCTGGTGATTGGCCTGCTGGCTACCCTGGCCATTACCTTGTTGATCGTGCGCCCGCTCAAGCAGGTGATTCAGCATGCCCGCAATATTGCCGAAGGCAATCTCAGCGTGGACATCGAGGTGCAGCGCACCGATGAAGTGGGGCAGCTGCTGACAGCCATGCAAGCCATGTCCCTCAGCCTGCGTGAGATGGTCGGCCGCCTACAGGGGGGGGTGACGCAGATCTCCGCCTCGGCGCAGTCGTTGTCCGCTGTTACTGAACAGACCCGCCAGGGGGTGAATGGGCAGAAAGAGGAAACCGATCAGGTGGCCACTGCGATGAGCGAGATGACCGCCACCGTGCACGATGTGGCGCGCAATGCCGAGGCTGCCGCCAGCTCTGCCGAGGAAGCCGATAAGCGGGTTACCAGCGGTACCGAGGTGGTGCAGCAGACATTGGCGCGGATCAACCAGCTAGCGGCTGCGATGGCCACCACCACCCAGAGCATCGAGCAGCTCAGCGAAGACGCTCAACGCATCGACTCGGTGCTGGATGTGATCAAAAGCGTGGCGGAACAGACCAACCTGCTGGCCCTCAACGCGGCCATCGAGGCGGCCCGTGCCGGCGAACAAGGCCGCGGTTTTGCGGTAGTTGCCGACGAGGTGCGGGCCCTGGCCAAGCGTACGCAACAGTCCACCGCGGAAATCGAGGGGCTGATCGCCACCCTGCGCGAAGGCGTGCGCCGTTCGGTCGAGGACATGAGCAAGAGCGGTGTGCTGGTAGAGCAGACGGTACAGGATGCCAGTCAGACCGAGGGGGCCCTGAAAGGCATTGCCGGTTCGGTGACCCTGATCTTCGAGATGAACCAGCAGATTGCCGCGGCGGCGGAACAGCAGAGTGCGGTGGCGGAGGAGATCAGCCGCAGTGTCACCCTGATCCGTGACATCGCCGACCAGTCTTCCACGGCCATGGATGAATCGGCCAGTTCGAGCATCCGACTCGCCGAGCTGGGTGTTGAACTGCAGGGTATGGCAGGACATTTCCGTCTCTGAGGCGGGTTTCCCTCACAGTTTCATGAGTAAAGGTTACAGGGCGCTTTGCCCGCTTCGCGCTGGCCAGTAGCATCGACCCACTTGCATAAGGAGTGGGCGATGCGTACGAAACTGGAAGCCTGTCAGAACGCGGTGAACCAGGTGCTGCTGGGCAAGGAAGCGCAGGTGCGGTTGGCGCTGACCTGTTTGCTCGCGCGCGGCCACCTGTTGATCGAAGACCTGCCCGGAATGGGCAAGACCACCCTCAGCCACGCCCTGGCCAAGGTGCTCGGTCTGAGTTTTCAACGCATCCAGTTCACCTCCGATCTGCTGCCTGGGGACATCCTCGGAACCTCGGTGTTCGATAAGGACAGCGGGCAGTTCGTCTTTCATCCAGGGCCGATTTTCGCCGAGCTGGTCCTGGCCGACGAGATCAACCGGGCCACGCCGAAGAGCCAGAGCGCCTTGCTCGAAGCCATGGAGGAGGGCCAGGTGACCATCGAGGGCGCGACCCGGCCGCTGCCCGAACCGTTCTTTGTGATCGCCACACAGAACCCGGTCAGCCAGGGCGGTACCTTCGCCTTGCCGGAGTCCCAGCTCGACCGTTTCCTGATGCGCCTGTCGCTCGGCTATCCCGCCAAAGCCGCGGAGAAGGCCCTGCTGGTCGGCGACTCGCGGCGCTCGCTGTTGCCGCGCCTGGAACCGATCTTCAATCACAGTGAACTGGCCTCGATCCAGGCCGAGGTGCCGAAAATCCGCGCCAGCGATGCCTTGGTCGATTACGTGCTGCGCTTGGTCGAGGCTACGCGCAGCCAGTCGCAATTTGCCTGGGGCCTGTCGCCACGCGCCAGCCTGGCCTTGCTGGCGGGCGCGCGGGCCTGGGCCTTGCTGGCCGAGCGCGACTATGTGATTCCCGAGGATGTGCAGGCGGTGCTGCCTTCTGTGGTCGGCCACCGCCTGCGCGAGCGCGCCGATCCGAGCGGGCATGGCGGCGGGGCGTTGGTGCAATGGTTACTGCGCGAGGTGCCGGCGCTTTGAGTCGGCT
>JBFKAF010000035.1:0-13426 GCA_041621735.1 Pseudomonas sp. | reverse complement strand
GGCTCCGCGAACGGTGAAGGTTAAAAGTTAAGAGGTTATTACCAAATGGAACTGATCCTGCTGGAAAAAATCGCCAATCTGGGCAACCTGGGCGACAAAGTGAACGTTAAGGCTGGTTACGGCCGTAACTTCCTGCTGCCGCAAGGCAAAGCCACCGCTGCTACCGCTGCGAACGTTGCTGCGTTCGAAGCGCGTCGCGCCGAGCTGGAAAAATTGGCTGCCGAGAAGAAAGCATCTGCTGAAACTCGTGCTGCTCAATTGGCTGAGCTGGAAGTGACCATCACCGCAACCGCTGGTGACGAAGGCAAACTGTTCGGCTCTATCGGTACTCACGACATTGCTGACGCCCTGACCGCCTCTGGCGTGGAAGTGGCTAAAGCTGAAGTGCGTCTGCCGAACGGTACCATTCGTCAGGTTGGCGAGTACGACGTAGCGGTGCATCTGCACTCCGACGTTGAAGCGACCGTACGGGTCGTTGTGGTAGCTGCCTAAGTAGCCGCCAAACGGGCTTGCGCTTAAGTGCAGGCCCGCTAACATCGGGCACGCCATTGCGAAAGCGATGGCGTGCCCTTTGTTTTTTGACTGCAGAATTTTTTCCTGAGCCTTATGAACGACATCAGCATTCCCGAGCAGTACGACCTGGAAACCGCCGCCCTCAAGGTGCCGCCGCACTCGATCGAGGCCGAGCAGGCCGTGCTCGGTGGTCTGATGTTGGACAACAATGCCTGGGAGCGTGTGCTCGATCAGGTTTCCGATGGCGACTTCTATCGGCATGATCATCGCCTGGTGTTTCGCGCCATCTACAAACTGGCCGAGCGTAATCAGCCGTTCGATGTGGTGACCCTGTCCGAACAGCTGGACAAGGAAGGCCAGCTGTCCCAGGTCGGCGGCCTGGCCTATCTCGGCGAGCTGGCCAAGAACACCCCGTCGGTGGCCAACATCAAGGCCTATGCGCAGATCATTCGCGAGCGCGCCACCCTGCGCCAATTGATCGGCATCAGCAGTGAAATCGCCGACAGCGCCTATGCACCGCAAGGGCGGACCGGCGAAGAGATTCTCGACGAGGCCGAGCGACTGATCTTTCAGATCGCCGAGGCGCGGCCGAAGACCGGCGGGCCGGTGGGGATCAACGACATCCTGGTCAAGGCCATCGACCGCATCGACACCCTGTTCAACTCGGGCGATGCGATTACCGGCCTGTCCACCGGTTTCACCGACCTGGACGCGCAGACCAGCGGCCTGCAGCCGGCGGATCTGGTGATCGTCGCCGGTCGTCCTTCCATGGGTAAGACCACCTTCGCCATGAACCTGGTGGAAAACGCCGTGTTGCGCAGCGATAAGGCGGTGGTGGTGTACTCGCTGGAGATGCCGGCCGACTCCATCGTGATGCGGATGCTCGCCTCGCTCGGGCGTATCGATCAGACCAAGGTGCGGGCCGGTCGCCTGGACGACGACGATTGGCCGCGCCTGACGTCTGCGGTCAATCTGCTCAACGACCGCAAGCTGTTCATCGACGATACCGCGGGCATTTCGCCGTCGGAGATGCGTGCGCGCACCCGGCGCCTGGCGCGTGAGCACGGTGAGATCGCCATGATCATGGTCGATTACCTGCAGTTGATGCAGATTCCCGGCTCCAGCAGCGAAAGTCGAGTCAACGAGATCTCGGAAATTTCCCGCTCGCTGAAAGCCCTGGCCAAGGAATTCAACTGTCCGGTGATCGCCCTGTCGCAGCTCAATCGCTCCCTGGAACAGCGTCCCAACAAGCGCCCGATCAACTCCGATTTGCGTGAGTCGGGAGCCATCGAGCAGGACGCCGACATCATCATGTTCGTTTACCGGGACGAGGTGTACCACCCGGAAACCGAACTCAAGGGCGTCGCCGAAATTATCATCGGCAAGCAGCGTAACGGTCCGATCGGCACCTCACGGCTGGCTTTTCTCGGCAAGTACTCGCGCTTCGAGAATCTGGCGCCGGGCAGCTATCAGTTCGACGATGAATAACCGACGCAGGCCGGTGCGACCTCAGGTTTTGTAGCGGGGGGCGAGCGCCGCGCTGCCCAGGTAGGGTATGAGGTAGTCCTCGAGGCGCTGGCCGACTGCGCTTTCGAAGTGTTCATCGGTATCGCTCAGGCTTTCCACCCGGTCGATGCGGAAGTTGCGAAAGTCGTTGCGCAACTCGCACCAGCTGCACAGGGTCCAGGTCTGCCCCCAGAAGAACAGCCCCAGCGGCCAGATGCGCCGTTGGCTGGCCTGAGCGCTTTCATCGCGGTAGCAGAGCAGCAGCTTGCGCCGCTGGCGGATTGCCTGGCGCAGCTGGCCGAGCCAGTGCACCGGGTAGCGATTGGTTTCGGGGGCGAACAGCTGGTTGCGGTTGAATTCGTCGCGCAGGGTGCTGGGCAGTACGCCGTGGATCTTCGCCAGCGCCGACTCGGCGGCCCGCTGCAGCTGCGGATCGGCCCAGGCCGTGAGCATCCGCGCGCCGATCAGCAGGGCTTCGATCTCCTCGCGCTCGAACATCAGTGGCGGCAGGTCCATGGGCTGACGCAGTACATAGCCCACGCCGGCTTCGCCCTCCAGCGGCACGCCGGAGAGCGAAAGGTCCTGAATGTCGCGGTAGATGGTGCGCACCGAAACCTGCAAACGCTCGGCCAGCCACTGCGCGGTGGTCAGGCGGCGGCTACGCAGGAACTGCACGATCTGGAACAAGCGGTCGGCGCGTCTCATGCTCCCTCTTCGACGGTCTGGTTGCCCGGGCGAGCGGTTGCCCGCCCGGGGAGGCTGGCTCAGGACATGCTGTGCAGGCCCACCTCATTGCCTTCGCTGTCTTTTATCACAGCGATGAAGCCATGGGGGGCGATCGACATCTTGCTCTGGATGATCACCCCGCCCGCCGCCGGCACCCGGTTCACCACGGCATCCAGTTGCCCTTCGACATTCAGGTAGACCCGGGTGCCGCCTATGCCGCTTTGCTGTTCGGCCGAATCGCTCAGGCAACCGCCGACACCGCTGTCCGGGGCGTGGGGAAACAGGGCCATACGACCGCCCATGCCTTCCATCACTTCCAGCGGTAGCGCCAGAGCCCGCTCATAAAAACGACGGGCGCGGTCGAAATCGCTGACGAACAGTTCAAACCAGTTGATGGCATTCATTTCTCTCTCCTTGACTATGGCTTTTGGCAGCAGGCATCGGCAGCAGATGGCGGCGCATTTCAGCCTGCTGAGTCCACTCTAAGGCAGGGCTGCTGACAGCTTACTGTCAGTAGTCTGCAGCGCCTGCCGGCGGCGGTGGGTTACGGCCGGCGCCGAGAGTCGCGGACATGAGCCGCGCCCACGGCTCTGGCAGTAGCTACGGCGACTGGATGCCTCGCGTTTGCAGTCTGAGGGGCGAGGTTTAAGATGGTCGCCCCGCCAACATACGAGCCCGAGCTATGCGCCCGCTTGTCGCCACCATCGATCTGTCCGCCATTCGGCATAACTACGCCCTGGCCAAACGCTGCGCGCCGGGGCGCCAGGCGTTTGCGGTGGTCAAGGCGAATGCCTATGGGCATGGTGCCCGTGAGGTGGTGGCGGCGCTGCGCGAGGTGGCCGACGGCTTCGCCGTGGCCAGTTTGGAGGAGGCGGCCGAGGTGCGGGCGTTGCACGCTGAGGCGCGCATTCTATTGCTCGAAGGCTGTTTCGCGGCGCAGGAGTACCAAGTGGCCGCGCAGCTCGGTCTGGACCTGGTGCTGCACAGTGCGGCGCAGGCTCAGCAGCTGTTGACCGCAAGCCTCGGGCGGCCCCTGAATGTCTGGCTGAAGCTGGACAGCGGCATGCATCGCCTGGGCTTCAGCGAGGCGGCTGTGCGTGAGTGGCATGGGCGTTTGCAGGGCGCGGCGCAGGTTGCCGAGCTCAACTTGCTCAGCCATTTCGCCTGCGCCGATGAGCGCGGCAGTGAGATGACCGAACAACAGCTCGAACACTTTTTCAGCCTGCTGAGTCTCGACTTTTCTCAGCGCTCGCTAGCCAACTCGGCGGCGATTCTGACTATCCCGGCAGCGCACATGGATTGGTTGCGCCCAGGCATCATGCTCTATGGCGCGAGCCCCTTCGGCGAGCTGAGCGCCGAGGTGCTCGGGCTCAAACCGGTGATGACCCTAACGGCGGAATTGATCGCCATCCGCGAGATCGGTAGTGGCGAGAGCGTGGGTTACGGCGCTAGCTGGGTTGCGGCGCGACCGTCGCGCATCGGCACGGTGAGCTGCGGCTATGCCGACGGTTACCCGCGTCACGCGCCGAGCGGAACGCCGCTGCTGGTTCGCGGGCAGCGCGTGCCGCTGGTCGGGCGGGTGTCGATGGACATGCTGGCGGTGGACCTCAGCGACCTGCCTGAGGCCCAGATCGGCGATGCGGTGCAGGTGTGGGGCGCGCAGCTGCCGGTGGATGAGGTGGCGAACGCCGCCGACACCATCGGCTACGAGTTGCTGAGCAAGGTGACCCAGCGGGTGCCGCGGCGCTACTTCAACGGCTGATCGCTTGGGCTGGGCTGACAGAGCCCGCTGGTGACCTTGATTACGTCCAGGTGCGCGCGCGCACTGCTGCTCAGTTCGCCATCTTCACCGCAGAGTGCGGCGCCTGAGCGGCCGCGCGCCTTGACCTTGTACAGGGTTTCGTCGGCGGCCTTATACAGATGAGTGAACTGCTTGGCGTGCTGAGGGTAGAGCGCCACGCCGATGCTGATGGTCACGCTGAGTCGTTCGGCACCATACATCACCGGGTGCGCCAGTTCGGCGAGCAGGCGTGCGGTAATTTCGCGGGCGTGCGCCTCGGCATCGGTGCCGCTGATCAGCACGGCAAACTCGTCGCCGCCCAGGCGGGCCACGGTGTCGCCGCCACGCACATGCTCACGCAAGCGCTCGGCGATGACTTGCAGCATCAGGTCGCCGGCGTCGTGGCCATGCCGGTCGTTGATCGGCTTGAAGTGATCGAGATCGATCAGCATCAGCGCCACGCTTTCGCGGTGGCGCTCGGCATTGGCCAGTGCGGCCTCGGTGCGCTCGACCAGGTAGCGACGGTTGGGCAGTTCGGTCAAGGCGTCATGAAAGGCGGCGTGTTCCAGCTCCCGTTCGCGCAGTGACAGGCGCGCATTGGCCGCGGCAAGTTCGGCGGTGCGTCGGGCCACGGCATCCTGTAGCTCGTCGCTGCTGGCCTGGATCTGGGTCAGGCGTGCGGTTTTCTCGCGGTCAGCTTGTCGCACAGCCGCCGCTCTTTCCTGCCTGAGTATCTGAATGCGATAGGCCAGGGCGAAAGAGAACAGTATCGATTCTGCCGCCACCGCCAGGGGGAACACATAGGCGTTCCAGGCGGCAGGCTGCACCAGGCCGGTGGTACGCATCAGAGCCAGGCTGATACTGCCGAGGATCAGGCCGTAGCCGCTGAGGTAGAGCAGGGCGGGGAAGTAGCCCTGACGCCAGCGGATCAGTGCCGAGCCCAGCGCCGCGGGGATGCTGGACAGCGAAAGCAGGGCAATGATCCAGGCGGCGAGGTTGCGCTGGCCGAGGGCCTCCAGGCCGATGGCGATGACGTAGCAGGTGCAGGCGAAGCTCAATAGGTGATGAGCCCAGCGCACGTGCTGGCGAGTCTGCAGCAGGGTCTGGGTGAAGCGGCAGGCGCAGAAGCCCCAAACCGAGGGTAGGGTGATACGGTCCAGCCAGAAGGGCACCGGTCCTTGCGGCCATAGGTACTGGAAGCCATGACCGCTCATGCTGAGGATCATCAGCAGGGCGCCGGCGGTGGTCAGCACGTACCAGAAATAGGCGGAGTCGCGCAGGCTGAAGAAGATGAACAGGTTGTACAGCAGGAGGGCGGCGATCATGCCGTAGACCAGTCCCAGGCCAAGGTTTTCCTGGCTTGCCAGCAGATTCAGGTCATCCAGTTGCCAGGCCTTGAGCGGGAAGGAGTTGCCGGCCGGGTCATAGCTACGCAGGTAGATGATCTGGGGTTCGCTACCCAGCTCGGGAAGTTTGAACAGCATGCGTCTGTAGGCATGATCGCGTCCCTGGGCAAAGCCGGTCCGCTCCCCAGACTGGCGCGCCTGCCAGCCGCCCTGGTCGTCCGCCAGGTACAGCTGCAAGTCGAGTGGCGTCACCGCACCGACTTCCAGCCACCAGTGAGCGGGGGCCTCGGGTGCCCGTTGCAGGCTGACTTTAATCCACCAGGGATTGCGGCTCTGGCCGACGCTGGCGCGGCCGTTGGCCGGCTGGAAGCGGCGCTGCACGGCCGGGTCGGCCATGTCGGCGATGCTCAGGCGTCCACCAGCATCCTCCAGCAACTCGATCTGCCCGTTCAGGGGCAGACCACTGCTGTCCGAGGTCAGCGTGATGGGGGCGGCACTGGCCAGGCCGGCTGTGCATGCCAGACTCAGCAGTAACATGATTGAGGCGACAAACCGCTGCACCGCGCGTACTCCTTGTCCCTGCTACCGATCGGTCGATGCGTTGGAGGCGGAGTATAGCCATAGATGGCTATTGTGATCACAGGTGTCTGAGTGCAAACGCGAGTCGCACGGCCCCGTAAAACCTAGCGGCACGGTCGGATTTGGTCAATTTTTGTGCTATATTCCGCCCCCGTTTAAACACTAGAAACCTCGGTCCTCGTCATGCAAGCAGCCAAGCCGTTATTCGACTATCCAAAATATTGGGCCGAGTGTTTCGGGCCGGCGCCTTTCCTGCCGATGAGCCGGGAAGAGATGGACCAGTTGGGCTGGGACAGCTGTGACATCATCATCGTCACCGGCGACGCCTACGTCGATCATCCTTCTTTCGGCATGGCCATCATCGGCCGCTTGCTGGAGTCCCAGGGCTTTCGCGTGGGCATCATCGCCCAGCCGAACTGGCAGTCGAAAGACGACTTCATGAAGCTCGGCGAGCCGAACCTGTTCTTCGGCGTCGCGGCCGGCAACATGGACTCGATGATCAACCGCTACACCGCCGACAAGAAGGTCCGTTCCGACGACGCCTACACCCCGGGTGGCCTGGCCGGTAGCCGTCCGGATCGTGCCAGCCTGGTCTACAGCCAGCGCTGCAAGGAGGCCTACAAGCATGTGCCGATCGTGCTCGGCGGCATCGAGGCTTCGCTACGGCGCATCGCGCATTACGACTATTGGCAGGACCGGGTGCGCAACTCGATCCTGATCGACGCCTGCGCCGACATCCTGCTGTACGGCAACGCCGAACGGGCGATTGTCGAAGTGGCCCAGCGCCTGTCCTACGGCCACAAGATCGAAGATATCACCGACGTGCGCGGCACCGCGTTCATTCGCCACGACACGCCGAAGGACTGGTACGAAGTCGACTCCACGCGGATCGACCGTCCGGGCAAGATCGACAAGATCATCAACCCCTACGTCAATACGCAAGATACCCAGGCCTGCGCCATCGAGCAGGAAAAGGGCCCGGCCGAAGATCCCAACGAGCCGCAGGTCGTGCAGATCCTGGCGAGCCCGCGGATGACCCGCGACAAGACCGTGATTCGTCTGCCCTCGATGGAAAAGGTACGTGGCGATGCGGTGCTGTACGCCCACGCCAACCGTGTGCTGCACCTGGAAACCAACCCGGGCAACGCCCGTGCCCTGGTACAGAAGCACGGTGAGGTGGATGTCTGGTTCAATCCACCGCCCATTCCCATGACCACCGAAGAAATGGACTACGTGTTCGGCATGCCCTATGCGCGGGTGCCGCATCCGGCGTACGGCAAGGCGAAGATTCCGGCCTACGAGATGATCCGTTTCTCGGTCAATATCATGCGCGGCTGCTTCGGTGGCTGTACCTTCTGCTCGATCACCGAGCACGAAGGGCGGATCATTCAGAACCGTTCGGAAGAGTCGATCATTCGTGAGATCGAAGAGATTCGCGACAAGGTGCCCGGCTTTACCGGGGTGATTTCCGACCTGGGCGGGCCGACCGCGAACATGTACCGGATCGCCTGCAAGAGCCCGGAGATCGAATCCGCGTGCCGCAAGCCATCCTGCGTATTCCCTGGCATCTGCCCGAACCTGAACACCGACCACTCCTCCTTGATTCAGCTGTACCGCAGCGCCCGCGCCTTGCCAGGGGTGAAGAAGATCCTGATCGCCTCCGGCCTGCGCTACGACCTCGCGGTGGAATCGCCGGAGTACGTCAAGGAACTGGTCACCCACCATGTCGGTGGTTACCTGAAGATCGCCCCGGAGCACACCGAGGAAGGTCCGCTGAATCAGATGATGAAGCCGGGCATTGGCAGCTACGACAAGTTCAAGCGCATGTTCGAGAAGTACTCCAAGGAAGCCGGCAAAGAGCAGTACCTGATTCCGTACTTCATCGCCGCGCACCCGGGCACCACCGACGAAGACATGATGAACCTGGCCCTGTGGCTCAAGGGCAACGGTTTTCGCGCCGACCAGGTGCAGGCCTTCTACCCCTCGCCGATGGCCACCGCTACCGCCATGTATCACTCGGGCAAGAACCCGTTGCGCAAGGTGACCTACAAGAGCGATGGCGTGACCATCGTCAAGAGCGAGGCGCAGCGCCGCCTGCACAAGGCCTTCCTGCGTTATCACGACCCCAAGGGCTGGCCGATGCTGCGCGAGGCGCTGGAGCGCATGGGCCGTAGCGATCTGATCGGGCCGGGCAAGAACCAGCTGATTCCGTTGCACCAGCCGGCTACCGACAGCTACCAGAGTGCGCGGCGCAAGAACTCCACGCCGGCCGGCAGCAAGAAAGTGGCCGGAGCTTCCGCTGCCAAGGGCAAGCCGATGCTGACTCAGCACACCGGCTTGCCGCCGCGTGACACCGGTGCGGCGGATGGTAACCCCTGGGACAAGCGCGAGCAGGCCAAAGCGGCTGCCCAGGCGCGCAACCAACAGGCTGCCAAGGAGCGCTCCGATGCCGCCAAGGGTAAAGGCAAAAAACCGACCAAGCGTCCGGCTGTGCCGCGCTAGCAGCAGGCCGCTCCCACAGTCAGTTTTGTAGCCCGGATGCAATCCGGGGGCAGTGAAAGCCCCGGCTTGCATCCGGGCTAGCTGCTCAGCCGTAGCGCTTCTGCGCCTCGATGGCCAGGCCGCTGCCGATGCTGCCGAAGTTGTTGCCTTCCACGTGCCGGGCATTCGGCAGCATTGCCGCCACGCTTTGGCGCAACGCCGGAATACTGCTGGAACCGCCGGTGAAGAACACCGTATCGACCTGTTCGACAGTTACGCCGGCATTGCCAAGCAGCTGCCCGACGCTGGCACGGATGCGCTGCAGCAACGGCTCGATGGCGTTCTCGAACAGCTCGCGGGTCAGCTCGGCGACCAGGCCGGCTTCGATGCGCTCTAGCGAGATCGGCCGTAGGCTGGTTTCGGTCAGGGCGATCTTGCTGTCTTCCACCTGCATCGCCAGCCAGTGTCCGGCGCGCTGCTCGATCAGCTTGAACAGTCGGTCGATGCCGGTCGGGTCGAGGATGTCGTAGCGCATGCTTTGCAGCGCCCGCTGCGACTGCTGCGCATACACCGCGTTGATGGTGTGCCAGGTGGCCAGGTTGAGGTGCGTGCTGGTTGGCATCGGCGCGTCGCTCTTCATCCGGCTGCCGTAGCCGAACAGTGGCATCACCCCTTGCAGGCTGAGTTGCTTGTCGAAGTCGGTACCGCCGACATGCACGCCGCCGGTGGCGAGGATGTCCTCATGCCGGTCGGCGACTGCGCGGCGCTCGGGCGCCAGGCGCACCAGGGAGAAGTCCGAGGTACCGCCGCCGATGTCGACGATCAGCACCAGCTCCTCGCGCTCGATCCCCGACTCGTAGTCGAAGGCGGCGGCAATCGGCTCGTACTGGAAGGACACGTCCTTGAAGCCGAGCTTATGCGCCACCGCCACCAGGGTGTTCTGCGCCTCCAGGTCGGCGGCCGGATCGTCGTCGACGAAGAACACCGGACGGCCCAGCACCACTTCCTCGAACGGGCGCTCGGCCACGGCTTCGGCGCGTTGCTTGAGTTGACCGATAAACAAACCGAGCAGGTCCTTGAACGGCATGGCGCTGCCCAGCACGGTGGTCTCGCTCTTCAGCAGCTTGGAGCCCAGCAGGCTTTTGAGCGAGCGCATCAGGCGGCCTTCGTAGCCTTCCAGATACTCGTGCAGGGCCAGCCGGCCATAGACCGGGCGGCGCTCCTCGAAGTTGAAGAACAGCACCGAGGGCAGGGTGATCTTGCCGTCCTCCAGCTCGATCAGCGAGTCTGCGTCCGGGCGCTGCCAGCCGACGGTGGAGTTGGAGGTGCCGAAGTCGATGCCGCAGGCGCGGGCGGGGGTGGAAAAAGTCATGCGGCGCGCTGTTCCTGAAAAAATTACCGGGAGAAATTTTCACGTCGCCTAGTGGCCTGTGTGGCTAGTTCACTTAGTCAATTCCGCCGCCTGAGGTCCTGATACTGCGTTGCTGCTCCTCGCCATAGCCTGCTATGACGGGTCGCCGCGCCTTGTCGCAAACATCAGGCATCCGAACTTGAGTTAACCAACTAGCCGTACAGGCCGCTGCGACGGCCCGGAGGGTGGCCGCCATGGAGGGCATGGCCACAAAAACGGCCGCGCATTCTATGCGAGCCGGCGGGGGATTGCTGCCCCGATTGCCCGTTGCCGCGACGGATGACCGCGCAGGATCAGCTAAGACCAAGGGTGATTGCCGCCAGCACCAGGTAACGCCCGCTCTTGGCGATTCCGACGATCAGCAGAAAACGCCAGCAGGGTTCGCGCATCACGCCGGCCACCAGGGTCAGCGGATCGCCGACGATCGGCAGCCAGCTGAGCAGCAGTGACCAGTGTCCGTAACGGCCGTACCAGCCCTGGGCCTGCTCCAGCTTGCGTGGGCTGACCGGGAACCAGCGCCGGTGGCGAAAGTGCTCGATAGAGCGGCCGAGCAGCCAGTTGAGCAGAGCGCCCAGCACGTTGCCGGCGCTGGCGACGGCCAGTAGTGCCCAGAGTGGGTAGTTGCCACTGAGCAGCAGCGCGACCAGCACCGTCTCGGACTGCAGGGGCAGCAGCGTTGCGGCGCCGAGGGCCGAGAGGAACAGGCCCAGGTAGGCGGAGAGCGTCAGCACGTAGGGGAAACCTAGGAAGGGCGAGGCGCGTCAGTGGTGCACGCGCCGTCGGGCGGGCCGAGCAGCCGTCAGTGCTCGGTGTGGGCCATGATCTCTTCCAGCTTGAGACCGGTCAGGCCATGGATGGTGCGCCACAGGTAATAGAAGATCGCCATCAGCATCAGCATCGAGGGGATCGCGATCATCGGGTAGCTGAGCAGGTTCATGCGCCCCAGTTCGGCGTTGAACGCTTCGCTGCCGGCCGGGCTGATGACGATCCACTTGGCCAGCACGTAGTTCATCGCCGAGGAGAAGAAGAAGGTTCCGCTCAACCAGTAAGTGGCCGTCAGCAGGCGAGCCTCGAACAGTTCAGTATGGCCGCCTTGCTCCAGGCGCTGGTGGATCTTGTCGACGTTGAGTACCGACTTGTTGAACAGCAGGGTACGGATCAGCGGGTGGCGGGTGCGCGTCGAGACCAGCACGGCGATGCCGATCAGCCCGGGAATAGCCGCCTCCTTGATCGCCAGCCAGCGGGTATCCAGATGCAGCAGGCCGATACCGCCGGTGAGCAGCACGCTGATCAGGCCGAGCAAGGCGATGAAGTTGAATTTACGGTACTTGATCAGCTCGAAAGCGCCCCAGCCGAGGGGGAAGGCCAGGGCCAGCAGCAGGGCCCCGTCGGCCCCGAGGTTCGCCTCGCCGCTGAGCTTCATCAGAATCAGCGACGGAATCAGGATGCTGATCAGTAAATCGACCAGCGGGCGGGGCTTGTGGCTGGCCGGGGTGTTCTGGGTGATCTCGGTCATGTCATTCATAGCGCAGAAAGGAAGCCTGATGATCGCCTGCCTGAGCCTCGGCCGCCAGTCCAACTGTCGCCTGGACTGTGACAAAGTTGTGCGTGCCGACGTTTAGCGGCCTGTTACATCCTGCGGATTGGCGCAATGGCCCGGAGGCTCGGCGGCTGCAGCGATCGATCGAATGCAGGTCTTGGCTCTAGCTCGATGATGATAAAGTGCTATCACGCGTTGCGCTGGTCGTCTGATCGCAGGAGTGCTATATGCGATTTCTCAAGATTGTTCGAGGGTCCTGGCGGGTGCTTGCCTTGTTCGGCCTGCTGGTTGGCCAGGCTTGGGCGCAGGAATGCATCGGCGTGGTGCCGGCCAGTGCGCAGCTGTTCTGGACACAGGTCAAGACCGGTGCCCTGCAGGCGGGTCTGGATGTGGGCGTAGAGATTTATTTTCGGGGGCCGATCCGTGAGGGCAGCGTCGAGGTGCAGGCACAATTGATCGACAAGGTGGTCGAGCGTGGCTGCAAAGCGTTGGTGATTGCCCCGAGTGGTGCCGAGCTCAATGCCAAAGTGCAGGCGCTCAAGGCCCGTGGCATCCCGACCATCTATATCGATCGGGATGTCGGCAGTAGCGAGGTGCGGGCGTTGGTCGCCAGCAACAACTATCGCGCGGGTCAGCTGGCCGGGCAGCATCTCGGCCAGGCGCTGCGTGGCAAGGGACGGGTCGGGGTGATTCAGATGAGTCCGGCGGCCAGCTCGACCAGCGAACGCCGGCGAGGGTTTATTCAGGCCGTGCGGGCGGCGGGGCTGAGCATAGTGTTCGACCAGCCTCTGGGCGGTAACCCCGAAACGACGTTCAAGGTCTTGCGCGAGCAGTTGCCGCAACTCGATGCGCTGTTTACCCCGAACGGTTCTACCACCCGCGAAACCCATGCCGCGCTGCTGCGTTTGCAGGCGACCGATCAGCTGTTGCATGTGGGGTTCGATGCCGGCCGGGTGTTGCTGGATGCGCTCAGGGCCGGGCAGATAGACGCACTGGTGGTGCAGCAGCCCTATGCCATGGGTTACCAGGGGGTGCGCCTGGCTGCGCGGGCGATGCGTGAACCGCGGGTGGCAGCCCCGCGGCAGCAGATTGAGTTGGATGCCATGCTGGTCACTCGGGAGCGCCTCGATAGCCCGGAGGTCAAGGCGTTATTGGCGATGCCGGAGCGTCTGTAAACGCCGCAACAGTCGGCAAGCGCTACGGGCCACTGGCGACCCTTGGCCCTGGCTGAAAAGCCCGCGGCGATGAAGACCGCGAGTCGACGAGTGGCTCCGCTGGCATAGCGGAGAGCTTCAGGGGTATAGAGGAATTTGCTAAGCTAGCTAACTACTCGATGATCCCTGTTCGGCTTGCGCCGCAAGCCTTGGAAACCCCCTATGCAAAGAACCTCTCATCACGATTTGCGGCGTGCCTTTCGCGCCTTGTTGGCGTCCGACGCCTGTTATCACACCGCCTCGGTATTCGACCCCATGTCCGCGCGGATCGCCGGCGACCTCGGTTTCGAGGTGGGTATCCTCGGCGGTTCGGTGGCCTCCCTGCAGGTG
>JBFKAF010000034.1:0-13436 GCA_041621735.1 Pseudomonas sp. | reverse complement strand
GAACACACTGCCGGCCAGGCTACCGATGGTCACGGTGACGCCGTTGATGGTCACGCTCTGCAAGTCGTCCAGGCCGTCGGCGTCGCTCAGGGTGAAAGTGCCGCTGGCGAACTCGCTGTCGCTGGCGGCATCCGAACCGCTCGCCAGACCGGCTTCGAAGACTTGATCGTTAGCACCTTGGTTGCCCGGATCGACCGTTACCTGTGGGCCATCGTTGCTGCCGCTGATGGTGATGGTCAGGGTGGCCGTGGCGGTGTCGCCGTCGGCGTCCTGCATGCTGTAGCTGAAGGTCTCGCTCAGGCTCTCACCCACATCCAGGCCCTGCACCGCCGGGTTGGCGTTGTTCAGGCTGTAGCTGTAAGTGCCGTTACCGGTGTCGGTGAAGGTACCGTAGCTGGCCGCGGTGCTGCTCCAGCTGACGAAGCTGGTCGGGGTATCCGCACCGGGATTGCCGTTGGGGTGCAGGTCATTAGCCAGCACATTGCCGGTGATCGGGGTCAGCGTGTCTTCGGCGATGCTGTTGCTGTCATCCACCGCATTCGGGCCGTCATCATTAATGCGGATAGACAAGGTACTGACAGGCGACACATCGCCGTCTGTATCGAACACCCGTACCGCGAAGCTCTCACCCACTTGATCGGCCGCGCCTACTGCCGAAGGGTTGTTGTGCTCCTGAGTGTTGCCATTAAGGGTGTACACCCATTGACCCGCCGCATCGACCACCAGGATGCCGTAGACGCCCTGCACGGTACCGCCGGCGGTGACGTCTACCCAATTGCCATCCTTATCCTGCACCTGCAGGGAAGCGACGCCGTCCGGCGAGTTGACGGCCAGGCGACCGAAAGCCTGTTCGGCATTGCTTGCGGCGTTACTACCAGTCGCCAGCGCGGCTTCATCGACCACCCCCGGCGCGCCCAGCACTTGCCCTTCGGCGTCTTGATGGATGACCTCGACCTCGGGCGTGAAATCAGGGCTCTCCGGCAGCGGTGCGGCGGCTGGCTCGGGGGTTACATCCGGGTCAGGTTCGGGGTCAGGAAACTCAGGGGAAAACGACAGGCCGGCCGTGGGAAAACCTATGACTGGATCGAGCGCGCCGGCCGTTTCATCCAACAGCACGAAGGAGTGACCGCCGCCCGCATTACCGGCATTGCCAGCGCCGGGCCCCGCCGCGGTGGCGTCCGCAACTTGAGAGGGGTCTTCACCTGCGGCGATAGCGGCCTGCAGCTGCTCGACGTCGCTGAGGTCCTGCTCACTCGGCGTAACTGCAGTGTTGGGTACCGGAGCCGTGGCAGCATCACCCCGGGCACTGGCCAGCAGTTGCGTGTCCAGCAGTAGCTGGCTGTCGCGACCGAGGGTCAACTCGCCGCCACCGACCAAGGCAATTGCCACTGCACCCACGGCACCCGTAGCGAGCTGTTCACCGGCAAATACGCGATCACCTTCGACCAGCGGCCGACGTGTTCCATCACCCGCGACTGCAAAGACTTCGCCGACGACCTGACGAACGACACCGATTAACCTAGCCATAACACTCTCCCCACTCCCTCTGCCAATCACTGTCAGCAGGATTCATAAGGGCCAAGCACCTTTCAAACAGGGAACGCGCGCGCGATAGGGTGCAATGGATAGGGAAAACGTATTCAACGCCACATAAACGACAATTAAATGTCGTCAAAAAACATGCTTCCTATTCCAGCAAACTTATTCACGCCCCTTAACTGCTCTAAACAGCACCTGACCACTAGTCGCAACCTGGAACGAGCCGAAAAGCCCGATCTATCTAGCTTGTGGGGATAAGACAAGGCTCGTTCTCACGGAATGCATAAGACTCTTTTCTCATAAGTCTTGTGCCATTTTTATCTTAGCTACACTTGAGGATGTTCTTAGCTATGGCGTAAAGGCATAAAAACTTTTACAGACAGAATAAACGTCAAGATTTTGTCTGTAAGAGGTCAAGCACCTTAAAAGGAGTTTCACCCATGCGTGTGCTTACACCCCTGTACAGCGGCATTCTGCTGATCATGACCTCTGCCCAGACGCAGGCCATAACGCTCTCGGAAGCCATCCAGAGCACGTTGGATAATCACCCCGAACTGCATGCCAGCATGAACAACCGCCTGGTCTCGGATGAGGAGGTAAAAGTGGCCAAGGGCGGCTATCTGCCAACTGTTGACCTGTTGGTGGGTTATGGCCGTGAAAAAACCGACAGCCCCAGCACCCGCGCCCTGGGTGATCACAATCAGGAAACCCTGAATTATCGTGACGCCGAACTACGCCTGCGGCAGATGCTGTTCGACGGCTTCAATACCCCCAATGAAGTGGCGCGCACCGAAGCGGTGACTAACTCGCGCGCCTACTATGTACTGGGCACGGCCGAAAGCTTGGCGCTACGCGCCGTAGACGTGTACCTGGAAGTGCTCAAACGTCGCGAGCTGGTCTCGCTGGCGAAAAATAACCTGCAAGCCCACCAGCGCATCAATGACCAGATTGGTCTGCGCAGCGAGCGCGGCGTTGGCAGCACGGCCGATCTCGATCAGTCGCAAGCGCGTGAGGCTCTGGCCGCCAATAACCTGTACACCGAGCAAGTCAACCTGGCCGATGCCGAAGCCAACTTTTTCAGCGCTATCGGCCGCGTACCCGACCAGCTCGCCCAGCCGCGTTCAGTACAGGGCGAGATGCCTGCAGATCTCGCTCAAGCCCGACAAACCGTGATGGACAACAACCCTTTCCTGAAGTCGGCACAAGCCGATGTAAATGCTGCCAAGAAACAATATGCGGTCGCCAAATCGCCCTTCTACCCGCGCTTCGATGTCGAGCTGGCGACCAACGCCGACGACAACACCCAGGGCGACAAAGGCCACAACAACAGCTGGCGTGCGGCCGTGGTGATGAACTACAACCTGTTCAACGGCATGCGCGACAAGGCTCGCCTGCAATCCGCCGCGCACCAGATCAACCAGTCCATGGATATCCGCAACAATGCCTTGCGGATACTCAACGAAAACCTCTCGCTGGCCTGGAACGCCATGGAAAATGCACGCCTGCAAACGCCCAAAGCCCGTGACTATGCGGACTACACCACCCGCGTACGCGAGGCCTATCAGCAGCAATTCGGCATTGGTCAACGCACCCTGCTCGACTTGCTGGACAGCGAGAACGAGCTGTTCACCGCGAACCGGCGCTACACCGAGGTGCGCTACACCGAAGAGTTCGCCATGTACCGCGTGATTGCCGCCATGGGCGAGTTGCTGAGAAAGCAGAACGTAGTAGTTCCGGCCGAAGCCGTAGCCCTCTCGGAAGTGAAGAGCGAGGCCCGCTTGCCGGCCATGCAGTGACACTGGCTGAGGAGTAGTAGCCCTTGACCACCATGGAACGGCCAACCCCACCCAACGACCCGCGGCTTAGTCACGACGACCCCCTGCTCGACGGCCTGTTGATTCTCTGCAAACTGCACGGCTGTTCGGTCAGCCGTGCCAGTCTGAGCGCCGGCCTGCCCATGCCGGAACAGTGCCTCAGCGCCAGCCTGCTGTCCCGTGCCGCGGCACGGGCTGGCCTGCAAGGGCGTGTGCTGCAGCGCGAGCTGAGTGCGATTTCCGCCTTGAACCTGCCCGTCTTGCTGCTGCTCAAGGACGGACGGAGTGCCGTGCTGCGCAAGTGGGGTAGCAATAACCAAGTGCTGATTCTGCCGTGTGAGGCGGAAGGCGGCGAACAATGGATTACCCGTGAACAACTGGCGAGCGAATACAGCGGCCAGGCATTTTTCGCCCGGCCGCGGCATGAGCTGGAAGAAGCACGTAGCCCACTGATGCCGCGCATCGAGGCCTGGTTCCGCGACACCCTCAAGCTGTCGCGCTGGCTGTACAGCGACGCCATACTCGCCAGCCTGCTGATCAACCTGCTGGGCCTGATGGTGCCGCTGTTCGTCATGCAGACCTACGACCGCGTGGTGCCCAACCAAGCCACGTCTACCTTGTGGGTCTTGGCCATCGGCTTGTTTATCGGCACCAGCTTCGAACTGCTCTTGCGTGTGCTGCGCGCCCACTTGCTGGATACCGCAGGCAAGAAAACCGACGTGGTACTGTCCGCCACACTGTTCGAGCGCATTACCGGTATGGCGATGAAGGCACGCCCGGCGACAGTCGGCGGTTTTGCCCAAAGCATTCATGACTTCCAAGGGCTGCGCGAGTTTCTCACCGCGGTCACCCTGACCAGCCTGATCGACCTGCCCTTCGCCCTGTTGATGATCGCGGTGATCTGGCTGATCGGCGGCACACTGGTGGTGATCCCACTCATGGCCTTCCCATTGACTGCGCTGTTTGCCCTGATCATCCAGGCGCGGCTGCGTGACACGGTACAAAAGAGCCTGATGCTGGCTTCGCAGCGCCAGGCCCTGTTGATCGAGACCCTGGGCGGTTTGGAAACCCTCAAGGTGTGCGGCGCGGAGAGCGAGCGGCAACATGAGTGGGAGAAAACCCACGGCGCCCTGACCCGGCTGGACAGCCACGCCCGCTTCCTCTCCTCCCTGGCCACCAACGGTACCCTGTTCTTCCAGCAGCTCGCCGGCATGTCCATCATCGTCGCCGGGGTCTACAGCATAATTGCCGGCAACCTCAGTGTCGGTGCGCTGGTGGCCTGCTATATGCTCGGCAGTCGGGTGTTGTCGCCACTCGGGCAGATCGCCGGGCTGATCACCCGTTACCAGCAAGCGCGCCTGACCATGACCAGTACCGATGCGCTCATGGCCCTCCCGCAAGAGCGCCAGGCCAAGCAACGCCCGCTGGAGCGCACCCAGCTCAAGGGCGAGCTGGATGTGCAGCAGGTGACCTTCCGTTACCCCAACCAGAGCGCACCCGCACTGAGCAACGTCAGCCTGCATCTGAACGCAGGCGAGCGCATCGGCATTATCGGACGCAGCGGCTCGGGCAAAAGCACCTTGGCCCGTTTGCTGATGGCGCTTTACAGCCCGGATGAAGGCCAGATCCTGCTCGACAACCTCGACTTGCGGCAGCTGGACGTAGCCGACCTGCGCCACCAGATTGGCTACGTCGCTCATGACTTGCCGCTACTGGCCGGCAGCCTGCGCGACAACCTGACCCTCGGCGCACGCTACATCAGCGACGTGCGCATGCTCGAAGTGGCTGAACTGACCGGCGTCAGCGAACTGGCCCGGCAACACCCGCAAGGCTTCGATCGTCCGGTTGGCGAACGCGGTCAACTGCTCTCCGGGGGGCAACGCCAGGCCGTGCTGCTGGCGCGTGCGATCCTGCTCGACCCACCGATCCTGCTGTTCGACGAACCCACCAGCGCGATGGACAACAGCAGCGAAGACATCCTGCGCAACCGCCTGCAAACCTGGGCCCAAGGCAAGTCGCTGCTGCTGATCACCCATCGGGGCTCGATGCTCAGCCTGGTGGATCGACTGATAGTGCTGGACAACGGCCAGATCGTCGCCGACGGCCCCAAGGAGTCGGTCATCGAAGCCCTGCGCAAAGGCCGGGTCGGCCCGGCAGCGGTGTAGGAATAGCGCATGCAACGAAGCCAATCGATTCGCGACTACTTCGGCGGCCTGCGCCAGCACCGGCAGGACACCGAGTTCATGCCGGAAGTGGACGGCACCATACTCGAGGACTCGCCCTGGTTCTCGCGGGTCACTGTGTGGGCTGTCGCAGCCTGCCTGATAGCGGCGCTGACCTGGGCGCACTTTGCCGTGCTAGAGGAAGTCACCACCGGTGAAGGCAAGGCCATTCCCTCCAGCAAGATTCAGGTGATCCAAAACCTCGAGGGCGGCATCATCAGCGAAATCTTCGTGCGCGAAGGCCAGGTCGTGGCCAAGGGCGACGTGCTGCTGCGCCTCGACGACACCCGCTTTCTCTCCAACCAAGGTGAGAGCGAAGCCGACCGTCTGGCCCTGATCGCCCGCATCGAACGCCTGAGCGCCGAAGCCGAAGGTCGCCCCATCGCCATGCCGGAGGAAATTAGCCGCAACGCGCCACAGCTGGCCGAAGACGAACTGGCACTATACCGCTCGCGGCAACAGCGCCTGCACAGTGAACAACGCACACTCGGCGAGCAACTGCGGCAGAAGACCCAGGAGCTCGCCGAGTTCCGCTCCAAGTCTCAGCAATACCGCTCCAGCCAGGGCCTGCTGCAGCAAGAACTGAACATGTCGCAACCGCTGGTCGCCAGTGGGGCGATTTCCCAGGTGGAGATACTCCGCCTACGCCGCAGCATCGTCGAAGTCCGCGGCTCACTGAATGCCACCAACCTCGCCATCCCGAGAGCCGAAGCGGCCATCAACGAGATAAAGAGCAAGGTCGACGAATCCGAACTGGCCTTCCGAGCCGATGCCTTCAAGGAACTCAACGATGCCCGCACCGAGCTGAAGAAAATCACCGCCAGTGGCTCTGCCATTGACGACCGGGTCAGTCGCACCACGGTGATCTCGCCGGTCAAGGGCATCATCAAACAGCTGAAGGTCAGCACCATCGGCGGCGTAGTCCAGCCGGGCAGCGACATGCTGGAGATCGTGCCGCTGGAAGACAACCTGCTGATAGAAGCCAAGGTGCGCCCGCAGGATGTGGCGTTCCTGCACCCAGGGCAGAAGGCCATGGTCAAATTCAGCGCTTACGACTACACGATTTACGGCGGGCTCAAGGCCAACCTGGAACTGATCAGCGCCGACACCATCACCGACGAAGAAGGTAAAAGCTTCTACCTGATCCAGGTGCGCACCGAGCAAAGCCACCTGGGTAGCGCCGAGCATCCGCTGCTGATCATTCCCGGCATGATTGCCACGGTGGACATCATCACCGGCGAAAAAAGCGTGCTGGACTACCTGCTCAAACCCGTACTCAAGGCCCGTGCCGAGGCACTGCGCGAGCGCTGAATGCCGACGGGTAAAGACTGATCCTGGGTCCATGGCTAACCGCTCGACTCCGTAGCCCAATGAAATCCGGGAAAAAATCTCGACCCCTGCCCTGCTACCCGGATTTCATTGGGCAACGCACTGCGCCATCGGCAAACTGGCGAGCTACCGCCCACCCCGAACTCGGTAGCCCGGATGCAATCCGGGGCATCGATAGCGGCCCTAGAAGCCCCCCCGAGCGACATCCGGCTAGGCGTGCACAGCCAGGCGCCTTATATGTATCAGGCATATGAGCTATTCGACGATGATCTTAAAACACCCCTTGAAGACCGCCCCCGGCGTCAACATATTTCATAGCGACGGGGCTTGAGGTCCTCGGCCTTGAGCGCCGCAAACGAGTCTCTGGTCTATTCACCACAGGAGGTTTGCGATGTACGAGTCCCTACTTACTTCCCCTGGCAGCTGGTTCGCCGATTTCGATCGCCTGCAGCGCGAATTGCAGCAGGACTTCGCCTCTATCGGTCGCCCCGGCAGCATTCGCGCGGTGGCCAGTGGTGCTTTCCCGGCGCTGAATGTCGGCAGCACACCTTCAGCCATCGAAATTTATGCCTTCGCACCGGGTCTCGACCCGAAAAAACTGGATGTGCAGATCGACCACGGCCTGCTGTCGATTACCGGCGAGCGCGAAACTAACTGCCCGCCAGACAACGGCACGCTGTCGGTGTATGCCAACGAACGCTTCAGCGGTCGCTTCAAGCGCACCGTGAGCCTCTCCGATGATGCCGACCCGGACAAGGTCGAGGCGCACTACCGCAACGGCGTGCTGCATATCCGCGTGCTGCGCCGCGAGTCGGCCCAGCCCAAACGCATCAGCGTCCAGTAACCCTATGGATAAGAGGAGCAAGCCACTATGAGCGACAAGAAAGCCGTAAGCCGCAACGAACGCGCAAAAGAGGTCGAAGCCCTATTACCACGGGTGGACGTGTTCGAGGACAAGGACGGCATCCTGCTGGTTACCGACTTGCCCGGCGTACCCAAGGACAAACTCGACCTGCGCGTCGACAACGACACCCTGACCATCGAAGGCGAAATCGCCGCCGACGTACCGGAGGACATGGAGGCGGTGTATGCCGAAGTGCGACTGTCGCGCTATCGCCGCGCCTTCACCCTGAGCAGCGAACTGGATACCGCGCGCATCGACGCGCAATTCAGCGATGGCGTGCTCAATTTACGCATCCCCAAGCATGCCCACGCGCAACCGCGCCGCATCGAGGTGAAAGTCGCCTGACAGCCTGAGCGCCCGAATCGACGCAAGCGACTCGGGCGCGCGCAACCTGGAGGTCTAGCAATGGAAAAATTATCCGAACTGAAACAGGGCCTGGAGGAGACCTGGCACTCGCTCGGCGAGGGCTGGCGTCAAATGCTTGAGCGCACCAGCGGCGCCCTGACCCGCTTTACCCCGGCGGCCAAGAGCAAGCAGTCGACAACGCCGGCGGGCTACAGCGAATCCCCCACGGCCAATTGGGCGCTACTGGCCGGCGACCTGTTCGAAGACGCCGACAAGTTCATCGTGCGCCTCGAGGTGCCCGGTCTGGACAAGCAAAACCTGGATATCGAGGTACGCAGCGACGTGCTGATCGTGCGCGGCGAGAAACACCTTGAGCAGGAATCAGCCAGCGGCCAGTACCGCATACGCCAATGCGCCTTCGGCAGCTTTCATCGCAGCATTCCACTACCGGTACCGGTGCTGGCCGATAAAGCCGAGGCCCTCTATCGCAACGGCGTTCTGCGCATCGAGCTGCCAAAAGCGGAACACGTCCGCGGCCGGCGCATTGAGGTGCGTAGCGAGTAATTGTGTGCTCCCAACAGGTGGGCGCTGACGCCTCGGGCGCCACGCCCACCGTCAGCGCCTGCAAGTCTTAAACTAACTCTCCAGCGTGTCCTGCTTGCGCGGCCATACCAGGCTGAAGCGCGCCCCACCGAGGGCGTCGCTGCGCCCGATCTGCGCCCGGCCGCCGTGCCAGTAGATGATCCGCCGCACGATCGACAACCCCAGACCATGCCCACCTGAGGCGCGGGTGCGGCTATCGTCCAGGCGCAGGAAGGGACTGAAGATACGCTCCCAGGCGGTTTCCGGGACGCCGGGGCCATCGTCCTCGACATCCAGCCGGCAACGCTGCCGGCCGATCTGGTAACTCACCCGTACCCGCGACTCGGCGTGACGCATGGCGTTGCTCACCAGGTTCTGCAAGGCGCGGTGCAGGTAACGCAGCTCGGCCTCGACCACCGCGCCGCTGCCGTCCAGCGCATTCAGCGCCGGGCCGCGCTCGACCCGCACGTGGGCGCGCAGCGGCGCCAACTCGGTGATCACCTGATCGATCAGGCCATCCAGGTCGACCGCCTGGAAGTTCAGGGCCGGCGCGCCCTGCTCCAGGCGCGCGTAGGTGAGCATCTCGTCGACCAGCTTGTCGAGGTCCTGGATATCGCTGTCCATGCCGTCCATGTATTTGCGCCGCGCCGCCTCGCTCTCGGCATCGCCGATCATCTCCAGGCCAAAGCGCAAACGCGCCACCGGCGTGCGCAGCTCGTGCGAGACCGCCTGCACCATCTCGCGCTGAATGCTCAGCGAGCGCTGCAAGTGTTCGGCCATGGCATTGAACGCCGCCGCCAGACGCCCCACCGAATCGCTGCCATGACTCGGCACCCGGGTGTCCAGGCCACCGCTGGCGATCCGCGTGGCCGCGCCCTCCAGATCACGTAGGCGCTGCTCCAGCGGTCGCACCAGCAAGTAGACCATCAAGCCGATCAGGCTCAACCCCAAGGCGCCGCTCAACACCAGCAGTTGCGGCGGGTAGAGGTTCATCTGGTACAACGGGCCGATTTCCAGCACCCAGGGCGTGTCGACGATGCCGGCAAACACATGAATGCTGTCGCCGCCCTTGCCCAGTGCCATCACCGTGTCGCCCTCGTCCACCCGGCGGCGCTGATCGATGTCCAGGTTGGCTTGCTGCAGGTTCACCAGACGCAGGTCGAAGCCGAACTGCTTGGCCTCCTTCAACTCGGCCAGGCGCTGCGGCTGCTCGGCCACCGGGTAACGAATCAACTCATCGATCAGCAGGTAAACAGTGGCGCGCGCCAGCTGTTCACTGATCTGCTGTACCTCCCCGGTCAGCACCCGCTGTTCCTGCTCGCCAATCAGGCTGTAGACCTCGGCCGCGTGCGGGCCGGTCTGCTGCACCAACACCTGACCACGCAGCAAGCGCTTGCGCGCGCCACTCTCCAGGGGCGCATCGCTCAGCGCCTGAATGCTCAGTGGAATGCCCAGCAAACGCGCCCACACGGCCACGGCCCGGCGCCGCTCGAGCTCATTCATCGGCGCCAGGTTATCGGCCATCAAACGGAAGGTGCCGCGCGCCAGGCGCTCGCGGTACTGCTCGGAGCGCACCTCGTTGACCAGGTGCAAGGTGCCGACGCCGAGCAGGGCGACCAGCACCAGCACGCCCAGCATGCCGGCATAAATGCGCAGGAAGATCGAATTCATTCAGGGGGCTGCCAAGAGTTCGTTCGCGAGCCGCGTTGCTGCGCAACCCGCAGGGTCGGGGCGATTATTGCGCGGTGCTGCGTTATTCGTTGTTCATTTGGAATGACCACAAAAACGCCTGGAGCGTTTTTGCGCGCAAGCCCCGAAGGGGTGAAGCACATGGATGTGCTGAACAAAATTCTCTCCTCATGCCTTGCCCCGCACAATAACCGGCTCCGGCGCGGCCACGGACGAACCCTCACCAGCCCCTAGCAGGCCGTTGAAAAATGTAGCGAGCGACGGCCAGGCAAGGCGAAAACGGCCGAAAAAGCGCAGTTTACGCGTTGTAAATGAGCATTTTGAGGCCGATTTCAACGCTGCATGGCCTAGCGCAGTAGTATTTCAACAGCCTGCTAGCGCTTCGGCAGCCTCGGCGACAAACAGGTAGCCCTTGCTGCGCACGGTCTTGATCATCCGCGGATGCACCGGGTCGTCACCGATCTTCGGGCGGATACGCGAAATACGCACATCGATGGAGCGGTCCTGGCCGTCGTATTCGATCCCGCGCAGGGCATTGAAAATCTCCTCGCGCGAGAGAATCCGCCCGGCATTCGCCGTCAGCAACCACAGCAGGTCGAACTCGGCGCCGGTCAGCTCGATACTCTGCTCGCCCAGCCAGGCCTCACGCATCGCGCTGTCGATCACCAGCGGGCCGAACTCCAGCCGCCGGCGCTCCTCGACGCCACTGCTCTCGCTGCCTTCGCGACGGCGCAACAATGCGCGGATACGCGCCAGCAGCACGCGCGGGCGTACCGGCTTGCACACGTAATCGTCGGCGCCCATCTCCAGGCCGAGCACCTGATCCATGTCATCGGTGCGTGCGGTCAGCATCAAGATCGGGCCGTCATACTGGCCGCGCACCTTGCGGCAGATCGACAGGCCATCCTCACCCGGCAGCATCAAATCGAGAATCACCAGATCCGGCTGTTCTTTCAAGATCCGCGCAGCCGCCTGCGCGCCATCCGCCTCGATACTCACCGTCAGGCCGTTGCTCTGCAGGTAATCCCGCGTCAATTCGGCCAGGCGCTGGTCGTCTTCGACGATCAGGATTTGCCACGTTTCTTGCTCCACTACTGCCTCCTAAAGACAGGTCAACCACGGCGAAAGCCAGTGCATTGTAACAACGCCGCCCGCCCCCCGCGGCGCTATAAGCGCAACCCGGCAAAAAGCGCCGCGCCCGCCTGCACAGAGCACGCCAACAAGCAAGAAAAAACCCCACATATTGTGTTTCTGTGATGGACTAAAAAACCTTCGTCACCCACGCAAGAAATCCACCCGCCCCACGACGAACGGTACCCCAGGGAGAACCCCAGCAGCTGCGGGGCCTCGCGAAAGTTACCCCAAGATAACCCACAGATTTATCCACAGGCGCTGAAGTTTTGTCGACTTGCCTTCCCCCCTACACCGCACTATCTTGTATCCCTATCGCGACAAACACCTACATATTGGGTTTTCGCACAAAAACGACACAAGCACATTTGCCCCTCAGCGGTCTATACCGAGACCCAATAAGGTGCAGATGCAGGCTGCGATGAGCAGGCCAGCGGCAACGCGGCCGGCCATTGCCCCGGTAGCGCGAATAACCTGCTGGGGTGCTGATCACGGTGTCACGCCCATACGCGCGCACCACAACATCTAGTAGTGCTGGCCCGACACCAGCACAAGACTTTAAAGCCTGGAAGGCGCTTCAAGTCGTGCCCTCCCGACCAGTTCTTGCAAGCAACCATGCGCCCGGCGTTCTTGCCGTGCGTGTGGCGTTAGTAAAATGGAATGAACGGCGGGTACGCCGCAGCGATCTACTGCACAGCGTCCACTCAACAAATTACAGATCACGGAGACATTCATGCATACAGACACTACTCGCGAGCAGGCGCAGGCCAACACGCCGCTGGCCGCCGATGGCAACCAGGACCTCGCCGCCACCGCGCCGGGTCAACTGCGCGTGATCAAACGCAACGGCACCGTGGTGCCGTATAGCGATGACAAGATCACCGTGGCCATCACCAAAGCCTTTCTCGCAGTAGAAGGCGGCACCGCCGCCGCCTCGTCACGTATCCATGACACCGTCGCGCGCCTGACCGAGCAGGTCAGCGCCACCTTCAAGCGCCGCATGCCGTCCGGCGGCACCATCCACATCGAAGAAATCCAGGACCAGGTCGAACTGGCCCTGATGCGCGCCGGCGAACAGAAAGTCGCCCGCGACTACGTGATCTACCGTGAATCGCGGGCGCAGGAGCGCAAGCGTGACAACCTCGACATCGCCGAGCCGCACCCGAGCATCCGCGTGACCCACGCCGACGGCAGCGTCGCGCCGCTGGACATGGGCCGCCTGAACACCATCATCAGCGAAGCCTGCGAAGGCCTGGAAGAAGTCGACGGCGCGCTGATCCAGAAAGAAACCCTGAAGAACCTCTATGACGGCGTGGCGCAGAGCGACGTCAGCACCGCCCTGGTGATGACCGCGCGGACCCTGGTCGAGCGTGAGCCGAACTACTCCTACGTCACCGCCCGCCTGCTGATGGACAACATCCGCGCCGAAGCGCTGAACTTCCTCGACGTCGCGGTCAGCGCCACCCATCACGAGATGGCCGACCTCTACGCCAAGGCCCTGCCGGCCTATATCGCCAAAGGCATCGAGTTCGAATTGCTCGACCCGGTGCTGAGCACCTTCGACCTGGCTAAACTCGGCCAGGCGATCGACCACGAGCGCGATCAGCAGTTCACCTACCTGGGCCTGCAGACCCTGTACGACCGCTATTTCATCCATAAAAACGGCACCCGCATCGAGCTGCCGCAGGTGTTCTTCATGCGCGTGGCCATGGGCCTGGCGATCGAAGAAGAACAGAAAGAAGCGCGCGCCATCGAGTTCTACAACCTGCTGTCCTCGTTCGACTACATGAGCTCGACGCCGACCCTGTTCAACGCCGGCACCCTGCGTCCGCAGTTGTCCTCGTGCTACCTGACCACAGTGCCGGACGACCTGTCGGGCAT
>JBFKAF010000033.1:0-13560 GCA_041621735.1 Pseudomonas sp. | reverse complement strand
GCTACATTGTCACAAGAGCTTCACACCCCACCGTTACCAGTGATGCATGTCTTGTTAGGCTATCGCTGGTCGCACAGCGAGTCCGCTACCATTCCAAACACGGAATAGGTGGACAATGACAGGTAAAGCTTCGTGTCGCACGGGATGCTCTGAAGTAGCCATGCATTTCTGGCCGACTTCTGTTAGCGGCTGCACAAATCCGCATGTATCCGGCGAATTAGTGGCTGCCAAAAACCGCACGCCGATATCGAACTTTTCGGGCGGTGCGGGTGCCTCGATGGCGGATGGCACAACGGGGCCGCGTGAGCCACGTTGGGCGTGGGTCGGTCGATTCGCCGCGATCAGAATGCGGATTTCGGTGAACGTGACCGCTCATTTCGCTAACTCGTGACCGGTGTTTTCACCCCGGTTGCGCGGGATTTGGATTGTAGCCACATCGGTCACGATGCGGCTTGTTCCTCCGTATTTTTCCGCCGCAGTGACTCACCTTTCATCACGATTCGGTAGGAGTTGTGCACCAGGCGATCAAGCAAGGCGTCGGCCAGCGTGGGGTCGTTGATCCAGCCATGCCAGTGCTCGACCGGCAATTGGCTGGTCAGGATGGTGGAGCGGGTGCCAGCGCGGTCGTCGATCACTTCCAGCAGGTCATGCCGGGCATTTTCCTCCAGCGGAGCAAGGCCCCAGTCGTCCAAAACCAGCACCTCGACCTTGGCCAGCTGTTGCAGGGTGCGCCCGAAGCTACCGTCGCCATGGGCGATGCGCAGTTGCTCCAGTAGGCGCGGGGTACGCAGGTACAGCGTGCTGTAGCCTTGGCGGCAAGCCTGATGGCCCAGTGCGCAGGCGAGCCAGGTTTTGCCGACGCCGGTCGGGCCGGTCAGTAGCAGATTGTGCCGTTGGCGGAGCCAGTCACCACTGGCCAGGGTTGCGATCAGGCGGTCGTCCAGCGCGCGGCCACGGCGGCGGTCGAGGTCTTCCAGGCAGGCGCCGGCGTACTTGAGCTTGGCCTGTTTGCGCAGCCGCTCCAGGCGCTTGTCGTCACGCCAGGCCAGCTCACGGTCGAGCAGCAGGCCCAGGCGTTCATCGAAGCTCAAGCTGTGGCTGGCCGGCAGCGTCCACTGCTCTTCCAGCGCTCGGGCCATGCCGTTGAGCCGCAGTTGGTGCAACTGGCTCAGGGTGTGTTGGGTCATCATCGAACAGCTCCTCTTGGGTGTAGTAATCGGCGCCACGGACGTTCTCGTGGCTGCAGGGTTGCGCTGCCGGCGTCGCGGGCTTGGGCAGTGGTTGTTGGTCGAGCCCTTGCTTGAGCAGGTTGCGCACGGTGCGGCCGTTAAGCGCCCGCAGTTGCACGGCGCGGCTCGCCGCCGCCTCCAGGCGCGCGTTACCGTACTGGCGGGCCAGCGAGAGCAGGCCCAGGCAGGCTCGATAGCCCATCTCCGGGTGCGGTTTGTGGGTCAGTTGGTGCTCGACGATCTTCCGGGCGTGCGGGCCGATTCGCTCGCCCCAGTCGAGCAGGCGCTGCGGCGTCCACTCGCGGTGCGCCTTGTGCGAGGCCGGCATGTGTTCGCTCTGGGTGCTGTAGGCACCGCGCCGCTGAAGCCGCAGGTGGCTGGCGACCCGCCGGTTGCCGTGCAGGACTTCCACGGTATGCGCGCTCAGCCGCACATCGACGCTCTGCCGGGCCAGGGCCGAGGGCACGCTGTAGAAACCGCCGTTCACTTCGATGTGGTAGTCGATATGTTCTGTGGTCAGCCACAGAACACATCTTGTGTGGCCTTGCGATTTCTGTGGCCTTCAGTCCGCGGCACGGCTTCGGCTGCGGGGTGACGCGATCTGTAGGCCACAGAAGCATCAAGGCAACCGAGAGCAATATGAGCCTTCCGTCCATTGCTGAAGGAGGGTTCACTCATGTTCGATCGGCTATTCAAGCGCGAAGTCGCGATCGCGCGTCACACCGCATCACCGCTCTTTCCCGAGCGACTTCGCTATTTGGAGCATCTGCAAGGCCTTGGGGCCGCACGTAAGACCTTGGTCAAATGCGCCGACTACGTGCTGTGCGTCGGTGCGAGCTTTCGCTGGAGGTTTCCGGGCGCAGTTTCACTGAAGGATATAGACGCGGCGGCGGATCGGTGGATTGCTTGCCGATCTGACAGCCGATGTAGGACAGACGGCCTGGCCGCCAGAACTGCATTCGTGTGGACGGCAAGGAATTGGCTTCACTTCCTCGGATTACTGCAGCCGTACTCCGTCCAACAACCGGGTGCGCGGCAGCTCGAGGCGTATGCGCGTTTCATGCGCGAGGAGCGCAATTTATCACCGGTGACGATCCGTACTCGCTGCGGTCGAGCCGCGGAGTTTCTTCGGATGGTCGCAGCGCAAGGGCGCGATCCCAGTGGGCTCGATTGGGAAGCCGTCGATCAGGCCCTTGCCCTGAAGGGACGCCGTGATGGTCTGACGCGATCCTCGATGCAGACCTACGCCTACAACCTGCGAGCTTTCCTTCGTTTCTTGGAGGAGCACGAACAGTGCCGACCAGGATTGGCGGCGGCCATTCGGCCCGGCCGGACTTATCAAGGCGAAACGCTGCCGGCCAGCCCTTCCTGGGAAACGGTCTGTCAACTGCTGGACGGGATGCAGGGTGAACGATCCGGCGCGATCCGCGATCGCGCCATCGTTTTGCTGTTCGCACAGTATGGTCTGCGGGCAGCCGAGGTGCGAAGACTGTGCCTGGATGATCTCGATTGGGAG
The DNA here is from genome assembly GCA_041621735.1 of Pseudomonas sp. Lineage (GTDB taxonomy): Bacteria > Pseudomonadota > Gammaproteobacteria > Pseudomonadales > Pseudomonadaceae > Aquipseudomonas. The sequence goes on along the minus strand of JBFKAF010000033.1, from coordinate 10,815 downwards.
CAGGCAGTCATTCGGGTACATCGCTCCAAGCAGAGCCCGCGCGTTGAGTGTTATCCGTTGACTGCTGCTGCAGCCGACGCCCTTGCCAAGTATCTCCAGTTGGTGCGACCGAAGACACAACTGCGCGAGGTGTTCCTGCAGTTGCGTGCCCCGTATCAGCCCGTCAGCGGCAGCGCCCTCTGGCAGGTCGTGAGCCGGCGGCTGCGGCCGATGAACCTGGCCATCAGGCACCACGGCCCGCATGCCTTGCGGCACGCCTGTGCGACCCGCCTGCTTTCCCGCGGACTGAGCATGAAGGAAATCGGAGACTTTCTCGGGCACAGCCATCCCGCAACCACTGCGCTCTACGCCAAGGTCGACATCGTCGGTCTGCGCCGAGTGGCCGACGTCGATCTCGGGAGGTTCCTGTGAAGCTCCTCCACGCATTGACGCTGTACATAGAGCTCATCCAGGCCAATGGCTGCGACGGCGCAAGCATCGCAAGCGTGTTGCGCCTGTTCGCGAAGGCTGTCGGCGGTGACCGTGAGCTGGACTCGATTGAGCCTTGGCAGGTACGAGCATTTCTCGACGGCAACCGGCCACTGACGCGGTACTGGCACCGCAAACATTCCGCCTTGCTGGGCTTCTTTCGTTTCGCCCTCGCCCGTGGCCTGCTGCCGTGCATTCCGCTGCCGCTCGATACCCCCAGGTGTCGGCAGATCTTCCAGCCCTATGTGTACACCGAGAGCGAGATGGTTCGGCTAATCGACGCAATCGATGGTTTGCGCACGACTCGGATTGCGCCGCGCACCTTTCGTACGCTGCTGCTGCTCTTGTACGGCACCGGCCTGCGTCTGAGCGAGGCGCTGCACCTGTCCCTTGCCGACGTCGACCTTCAGCAGAACTTGCTGACCATCCGAGACACGAAGTTCTACAAGACACGGTGGGTACCGGTTGGGCCGCACCTTGCACAAATCCTGCGGGGCTACGTCCAGACCTTTCACGCAACGCGCGACGCCAAGTCGGCGACGCCGCTGCTCATCTGCAGTGACGGTAGTCCGCTCAAGGCGAGCGGTGCTCGGTGCGCCTTTGCTCGACTTAGATCGAAGGCCAGCATCCGACGTAGCGACTGCGCCCGCTACCAACCACGACTCCACGACCTGCGGGCCACCTTTGCCGTTCACCGGCTGACCACATGGTATCGGCAGGGCGCCGACGTCCAGAAGCTTCTACCGCTGCTGTCCACCTACCTTGGGCACACGAGCATCGCGGCCACCCAGGTCTATTTGCCCTTGACACCGGAATTGCTCGTCGAGGCATCGACCCGCTTTGAGCGCTACGCAACAGGACAGGAGGATCACCATGAGTGAATCGAACTTGTTGGCCCCGTGGGTCAGGCGATTTCTGGTGGAGTATCTGGTCACCATGAGATGCATGGCAAGAAGCACCCAGCTCAGCTACCGCGACACACTCGCCAAGGTCATTCGGTATGCTGCGCACGCAGTGGGCAAACGACCTGACCTGCTCAATGTGGACGATCTCAGTCGGGAGCTGATTACTCAGTTCCTCCCGTCAACGGCGAGCAACAAGGGCCTCACAGCGAGGACCATCAACCAGCGTCTGGCAGCGCTGCACACGTTTGCGCGCTTCGTCGGCCAGTACGGCCCGGAACACCTGGAATGGTCTGGGCGCATTCTCTCGATTCCTTTCAGGAAGTTTGCCCGCCCTCAGATTCCTTACCTGGAGAAGCCAGAGATGGACGCACTCTTGGCTGCAACGGATATGCAGACGGCGCAGGGAATCCGCGACCATGCGCTGTTGCTGTTCTTGTACAACACCGGATCCCGCGCAGCTGAGGCCGCGCAGCTCAAGGTGGCGGATTTGCAGCTGCAGGTGGCGGGCGGCGCCCGCAACGCGTTCGTCCAGCTGGAAGGCAAGGGTGGAAAGGCACGGCTTTGCCCGTTATGGATGCGTACCGCCGCTGAGCTCTCATCACTGATTTCAGGACGGCCCCCGGGGCAGCACGTCTTTCTCAACCGTTGTGGTCGGCCGATAACACGCTTCGGAGTTCACGCCCTGGTGAAGCGCTATGCCAGGCAGATCACCAATCAATTCCCGGAGCTCAAGGCCAAGCGCGTAAGCCCGCACACGATTCGGCACACCACGGCAACCTACCTGGTGCGCGCCGGGGTCGACATCAACACCATTCGTGCTTGGCTTGGTCACGTCTCGCTCAACACCACAAATGTGTATGCGCAAATCGATCTCGAGATGAAGTCGCGTGCCCTGGCACAACTGGAGCCGGCGGGCAAGGCGCCGCGGCGGCCGACGGGATCAGACCTGATGCAGTTCCTGCGCTCGCTGTAGCGGACAGTTCTGTGGCCTACAGATCGCGCCACCCCGCAGCCGAAGCCGTGCCGCGGACTGAAGGCCACAGAAATCGCAAGGCCACACAAGATGTTGACCTTGCAGCGCTTGAAGGTCACCACCTCGTAGGGATGCAGCGGCAGCGGCCGCAGCACCGGTTGATCGAGCCGTTCGAACCACTCCCGGCGGCAGCCATCGAGTTTCTTGAACGGGCGCTGGTTCAAGTCCTCCAGCAACTCGGCAATCGCCTGGTTGAGCGCGTGCAGGCTGAAGAACTGCTGATGTCGCAGCCGCGCCATGATCCAGCGCTCGACGATCTGCACAGCCACCTCGGCCTTGGCTTTGTCCTGCGGCTTACGCGGCCGCGCCGGCAGCATCACCGTGTCGTAATGCCGGGCACACTCCAGCGCCGCCCGGTTCAGGCCCGGCTCGTAGCGATCGGGATGGGCGATCAGGGCGCGCGGGTTGTCTGGCACGACCATCTCGCTGACGCCGCCCAGGTAGCTGAACGCCTGGCCCAGCGCGGTCAGCCAGTCCACCTGGGTTTCCCCGGGCGTGGCGCAGGCATAGGTGTAGTTCGAGGCCCCCAGCGCCGCGACGAAGATATGCGCCCGGCTGATCTCGCCGGTGATCGGGTCGATCACCGGCAGCGTCGGACCGGCGTAGTCGATGAACAGCTTCTCACCGGCCCGGTGCTGTTGGCGCATCGAGCGTTTGAGGGTGCTGGCGTAGCGGCGGTAGTGCTCGACGAACTGGGTGTAGCGGTAGGTCGGCTGCTCGGGATGGGCGGCGACGTACTCTTCCCACAGCAGTTGCAGGGTGACGCCCTTGCGCCGCAGTTCGCGGTGGATCGTGATCAGATCCGGCAGCACCCGCTCGCCGCGGGTCTGGCGCAGCTTGGCAGCTGGCAACAGTGCCGCCGCCAGCGCGACCTCATCCAGTGCGGCCAGTGCCGGCCACTCCAGGCCTGTCTCGCTGGCCGCCGTGACGTACTTGCTGACGACGCCCTTGGACAACTGCAAGGCTCGGGCGATCTTCTCGTGAGAGAGGCCTCCCTCAAACTTGAGGCGCAGACATTCTTTGATATTACGCATGGCTACTCGCTGCGCCGCCATTCCTCTACTCCCCAAAAACGGGCAAGGGTGACGGTCGCGTCAGGTCATGCGCAACGGGGTGGAAGGATTTCGCTAAGCCGTGACCGACGATTTCGCTAAGTCGTGACCGCCTGTTTCGGAGCAGGCTGGAAATCGGTCACGTTGATAGCGAAATGAGCGGTCACGCGTTAGCGAAATGGCCGGTCACGATCTACCGAAACAGCCGGTCACGATGGGCCGAAATACGCAATCAGAACAATTCGTCGTCGACGGGCGGCGGTTGGTACTGCTCGCGATAGGCCTCGATCAGCCGCAGATCGTAGGTTGCCCAGATGTGCTCGCGCAGCTCGTCGAGCAGATCGATAACGGCCATCGCCTGCTCGGCGGTCCAGTCGGCGGGGATCGCGAAGGGTTTCATCGGGTGCTGGGGATGCATGGGGGACCTCACTCGCTTGTCTTGCGGCGGGTTGCAGGGGCGCGATTGGCGCTGCGCTTGCGTTGTTCGGCGCGTTCGCGCGCTTCCTTGAGCCGATACGATTCGCCCTCGATGGCGATGATCTCGGCGTGGTGGATCAGGCGGTCGATCAGCGAGACGACGCAGGGGGCGTTGGGGAACACCTGGCCCCATTCGGCGAACGGCCGGTTGGTGGTGACGACGGTTGACTTGTGTTCGTAGCGACGGCTGACGATCTCGAACAGCAGGTCGGCATGGCGGTTGCTGTAGGACAGGTAGCCGACTTCATCGATCAGCAGCAGTTGCGGCCGCACGTAACGGTTGAGCCGGCGCTTGAGCGCGCCGTCGCCGTCCTGGGCGGCGAGGTCGCCGAGCATGGCGCCAAGCGGTGGTGAACAGCACGGTGTGACCTTTGATCACGGCCTGATGCGCGATGTTGCGGGCGATGGTGCTCTTGCCGACGCCGTTGGGGCCGATCAGCACGACGTTGCCAGCCTCGTCCATGAACTCCAGCCGCAGCAGCGCCGCGATTGCGGCGCGGTCGCATTGTTTGGGCCAGTTCCAATCGAAGTCGGCCAGCGGCTTGAAGCGGCCGAGCTGCGCGCTGCGCAGCCGGCGTTCCTGCGAGCGCCGGCTGCGTTCGCTCTCCTCCCAGGTGAGCAGCGGCTCGACCCAGGCGGCTTCGGCGAGGTCGGGCAAGTGGGCGATCAGGCCGTGCAGTTGCATGCGTTTGGCGCGGTCAAGCAGGACGCTGGTGTTCATTCGGCGGTCTCCGGTTGGGTGAGTTGGTCGTAGGACGACAACGCGTGGGTGCGCACGACAGGGTCGCGGCGACGCACCGCGTCGGACAGCGGCACGCTCAGCGGCGGTGGCGCACCGCGCTCATCGCGGCGGCGCTCCAGGGCCAGACGCACGGCGGTCGGATGCGGCACGCCGCGCGCCAGTGCATCGGCGATCGCCGCGGCCAGTTCGACTGCGCCGTATTCATCGAGCAGCCGTAGCAGCATCGCGGTCAGCGTGCCGAGGTTTTCGCCGCGCTCTGCCGCATCAGTGAGCAGGTCGCGGCTGTCCGGCACCGCCGCGGCCAGCCGGTCGATGCCGCGATGGGCGCGCGCGGCCTGCTTGTCGGCGACCAGGGCCTGGATATGCGCGGCGTCCTCGATCTGTGCGCCGCGGTCGTAACAGCGGCGGTGGCGGGCGATCAGCTCAACGCCATCGAGCACGCGAACCTCGGTGGGACTGGCGACCACGCTCAGGGTGCGCCGCACCTGGGTGTGCGGCACCGAGTAGTCGTTGCGATCGAAACGCACGTAGGGCGTCTTGCCGACCGCGACCTCGAGGCGCTCGTCGGTCGGAAACGGATTGTCCGGCAAGCGCAACAGCCGCTCGCGCTCGGCCTCGAACACCGCGCGCACGCTCTGGCTGCGATCCTCGGGACAGGGGCGAGCCATGGCCGGGCCATCGCACCAGGCCTGTGCCTGCGCATTCAGATCATCGAGATCGCGGAAGCTGCGCGCCGGCCAGAAGTTGTCGCGGACATAGCGGATCGCCCGCTCGACCCGGCCCTTTTCATTGCCGCGGGCCACCGCCACCGCCACCGGCCGCGGCTCGTAGCGGTAGTGACCGGCGAACGCCAGCAGGGTCGGATGGAAGCGGATGGCACCGCCGCGCCGCTCCAGCACCGCCGATTTCAGGTTGTCGTACAGCAGCACCCGCGGCAGCGCATTCCAGGCGGTGAATGCCGCCTCGTGGCCGCGCAGGAAGTTCTCCATGCGTGCATCGAGGAAGAAGCGCAGGAAGATCCGCCGCGAATACGACAACACCATCACGAAGGCCATCAGCGGGCGCTCGGCGCGGCCGATCGACAGCGTGCCGAAATGGCCCCAGTCGACTTGTCCCTGCTCGCCCGGCAGCGTGCGCAGACGCAGGAAGGCCTCGGCCGGTGCGCGCGGGCGCAGCTGCGCGACCAGGTGGCGGAAATGGTCCGCACTGCCGACGTAGCCGCGGGCGCTGACCATGTCGTACAGCCGCGCGGCGGTCAGGCGCGGATACTGACGCAGCGTGTCCTCGATAAACGGCAGGTAGGGCTCGATCTTGGACACCCGCACCAGCCTCGCCGCGCGCGGCACGCCGTGCTGCGCCAGCACGCGCTGCACGGTGTCATGGTGCAGGCCGAGCTGGCGGCAGATGGTGCCGGGTTTCCAGTGCTCGGCGAAGTGGTAGCGCAGGATCTGCGCTTCGAGTTCAGGGGATATGGCCAAGCGCTCACCTCCAGGTCGGGACGAGGCGACCGCCAGGGGCTACCCCGTGGCTCGCGGTGGCGCTCGTCGGATGGGCTCAATCGAACGGAACGTCCCGGTGCCACGCCGCAGCCAGCGGCGGCGAACGAACGGCGAGCAGGCATCAGCACAGAAGTGACAACGCAGCGCCGCGGCGATCGCCGGTGCTGGCCTGATCGGGGAATCGGCCAGCGCGGCGGCGGGCACCGAGGCCGGTGATGAGACCGCGGTCGCGGTCACGGCGGAACCCTGATGCGTCACTTTCTGCTGCCGGGCGCGGTACCGGCGCTGGCGCTCGGCATGTCCGAAGCGGCCGGCGCGACTGCGCTGATAGCGGGCACCAGCGGCCCGCAGCGACGCCGCACGCGCCGCCTGCGCGCACGTCGGACCGCAGTAGCGCTGGCCGCGGTCGCAGGCGGAGCAGATCAGGCGCTGGCACCGGCAACCGGCGCAATTGAACAGGCGGGCAGTGGTTTCCATCGACGCTCCTGGCCGATGTCACTGGACCCACCCACGGGGTAGCGCGATACTTGCACGCGGCCGCGCTCAGCGCGGTGGGGCGCGGCACTGGGAAAGACTTGGCGGTTGGCCCCGGTGTCGCGTCGTTTTTGATCGGCCCCCACTATCTACGTCGAAACGCCGTGACTGTCAGCAGTCGATACGGTGCCTGCCCCCTATCCGTCCCTCATTCCGATCAGTTCGAAGCGAAGAATCGTCGGGGTCACGGCGTACTCGTCGCCTGGGTCGCTAAATCGCCGGATAGGTGCGGTTTTTGACAGCCATCTACAGGCAGTTTACCGACGAGGACGTGTCCTTCCTCAGTCCCTACCTGACCAGCAACGTCAAGCGTTTCGGCGAGTTCAACCTCAAGCTAAACCGGCCACCAGAACCCTGGATTAAGGATTCGGTGTTCCAGCAGGCTGCCGGCTCCCTGCGAGTCAACACCGCCGGCAAGGCCGGTGCGGAGGAGGCAACATGATCGAAATCCAGCCCGCTACTTTTCAAGTCACGCCCTACGGCGAGGTGGATGCCATAGCACTGGATAGGTTACGGGCCAGCTTCGACACCTCCCAGGTTCTGCGACTGGTTGACCGGCTGGATGCCTGTCTGGCTGAACTGGGTGGAGTTGTGGCGGTCCGTGATGAGCTGCTGACGCTTCACGCAATGGCCCTCACCATCGTAGATAGCTCGGCGTTGACAGTGCCTTCTGAGCATGCCTGCATCTGGTCGGAAGCCGAGGCACTACAACAGGATCTTGAAACCCTCTCTGAATGGGTACGCTCAGCCCAGGCCGGGATCGCCCCTCTGGTAAATCTGGCCCCGATCATGAATACCTTATGCCTGAAAGGGCGACGTGGAAACACGGAGCGAGAAGTCAGCAGAGGTCATAGTAGCCCCCAAAGGAACGAAGGGCCGAACGAAAAGGAGCACCAAACGCCTTGTCGATGAACACTGTACGGCCTCAGATGCCCGTAGCTGCGGGGTGCAGGATCGCAATAAAGTTGGCAAAAAACGGCTTTTTATCCCGCACCAAGCGAGATGGTTACACAAAAACGGTTAAACCGGGCGGCATTGGGGCGACAAAGCCTGCAAAACGGCTTCGCAAACCGCATCCGGTCGCTCCATCGGCAGGAAATGGGTCGTTCCGGAGAGGACGCGCACGTCAGCTGAAGGCAGCAGGGTGCGTAGGCGTTTGCGCGCTGCTGGCGAAAAGGTTGACGAACTCTCTGCAGCCAGCGCAATGACCGGGCACTTCACCTCGCGAACACCAGGCCAAGGGTTGTGTTCGGTATGGGCGAAAGTGGCGCTTTCCCAATCGGGCGAACAGACCAGACGGACCTGATCACCCTGTGGCACGAAGGCATGCTCGACATAGGCCTGGAGCCATGTCTCGGGCCAGGTTTTGAATCCACCCCGGCCGCTGTAATTGCTCAGGGCCATAGAGTGTGAGTCGAACACGTTGCGCCGGCGTGCTGCGCCTGCAGCTAGCGCAAAGCGGTGTGACTGGCGTAGCCACTTGGCCAACCACAGCATCCGGCCCTGCCAGGCATCCATGATTACGGGCTCCGCAAGAATCAGACCGCGCACTTTGTCTGGTCGTCGGGCAGCCGCCATGATGCTGGTGGTGGCTCCGATGGAATGGCCAGCAAGCCAGATCGGTTCATCTAGGCTTTCCAGCAGAGCGGTCAGGTCTCGATAGTAGATTTCCCAGCCTTGTAACATCGAAGCTTTTGCCGCACCGGCACTGGCCCCGTGCCCTCGCATGTCCCAGGCTACAACGTTAAAAGAGCTGGCCAGGTTCTCAAGCAACGGCTTGTAAAGGCGACCGTGGAAACCCGTCGCATGCGCCCAGTGCAGAGTGGGGCGTTCCGGACATTGAGGCCAGCGCCACAGTGCAATTTCCTGGCCGTCCGGAGCCTGGAATCCGTCGAGCTCGGCTATGCTCTGCTTACCCTTCATGAGTTAATATCCGTTGTTGCGAATAGCAACTGAACCCGTCCGGTAGTAATCGGTCGACTCTTTTCGTCCTGCCAGCAGGTTACCTGCACTAAGCTGGTGCGGCGACCCTGGCGAATAATCTCGGCGCTGGCGAACGTGTGTTTTGCCTGCGCCGAGCGAAGGTAGTTAATGTTGCTGTCCAGAATGCGTGGGCAACGTGCCTTACCATCTTCGCTTTGCGCAGCAATGCGCGCGGTGATCTCTATCAGCGCTCCCAGGACCCCACCATGAAGTGCAGGCAGCATGAAATTACCGATCAGAGCCTCATGAAAAGGCAGGCGTACCACTATACCGGCAGGGTCTTTCGGGATATCAAGGCCAAGATGCCGAGCGTAGGGAATGCGCGCCAAAAAGGTCTGATAGACAGTACTTTCGTCACTGCTTTGGGTCGGCTCGGAGTATGGTTTCGCTGAATTGACGATAGTGGTCATATTCCTTACTTTTCTCCTGCAGCCGCTTGGAAGCGTTGGCCATCGGTGTTGCGCACGAACGTGCCACTGCCTGTTGCTACCGGCTGACTATCGCCATTGGATAGGATGTCGCAATGTATGAAAGCGATCTCTTCCGTCAGATGCAGGCAAGTGGCAACCGCCAACAGGTCACGGTAGCCGGCGGCAGGTCGCAGATAATCCATACGCAAATCCAGCGTGGCAATGGGGGTCAACTCCTGAGCCTCTGCGAACACCGCCAGCCCGCAGGCTGAGTCCGCCAGCGAATACAGTATGCTGGTACAGATTTCTTCGCAGTCGTCGTCCGCAAACATCCACGGCTGTGGGGAGAGGCCTATAATAGCTTGGTTGCCCTCCACACGGACGACCCTCATACCCAGATCTCTGCCGTGGGGCACTTGTTCGGTGAACTGCCACGCCGCCTCTATGGCGTCACTATGCTGAAATCTGTTTGACTCAGTCATCGGATCTGCGCAGCTTTGCTGCCATCCTGAAGGTGTGACAGTGACTGAGAGAGGCTGTTGATCATAGTAATCGCCCTATCGTTTTTCTACGGTGACAAAGTTATCACTCGATTTTGGTTGGTTGACCAACCAAAAGTCAAGAACACGTTGGGTGCAAATAGCGGCTACTCGCGTAATGGCGTACCATTGGCTCAAAGGGTCTGGCGGCAGCCGCTCTGGTGAACAATGCAATGGCCTGCCGAGGAGATATTGAAACCATGGCTCACAGACAGGTTCCACCTGTACGCAAGTTGGACAATCAGGGCCATGTTTTGTCCAATGCGGCCCGGCTTTTTCGTGAGAAAGGCTTCGAGAAGACGTCTCTCAAAGACATTGCCGAGGCCTGTGACATGCTACCCGGGAGCCTTTACTACCGTTACAGCACCAAAGAAGCACTCCTTGTCGAGCTGATGCGACGGGGGGTCGACTTGGTGACAGCAGAGGTCGAAATGGCGCTAACCAGTTCGGATGAACCGGTAGAGAGACTGCGCCTCTGCATCAACGCGCATCTGCGTGCTTTATTGGTTGATTCGGACACAGTTTACGTACTGCTGTTTGAATGGCGTGCGCTAGGTCCAGAGGCGCGAGAGGAAATCATCGAACTGCGGGATCAGTACGAGTCCCTTTGGGCCGATATACTAGAAACGATGATTGAGCAGGGCGTAATTCAGAAGGGTGTTGATGGGCGCCTACTTCGGCTGATCGGCCTTGGGGCGCTCAACTGGGTTGCAACGTGGTTTGATCCGAAGGGTGCCTATACACTCGATGCCATTGGCGATTTTATCTGGAAAATTACAATAGATGGTGTGATCAATCAGGATGAATGTTGCCCAAGGTTTTAGACGCTGAGATCAAGCGCCGCCACATTGGCGTCGATGACGAATCGGGCTTGGTGCACAGCGTGGTCGGCACGGCAGCCAATGTTGCAGACGTTACCCAGGTCGACAAGTTGCTGCACGGCGAGGAAAACATGGTCGGTGCCACGCTGATCCATGCGCCGAGTTCGACCAAGAACAAGGACGGCAAGCGCGATCCAGAGATGCACCAGACCAAGATGTATGGTCAGCCCACCTCCTGCAACCCAGTTTGATGAACGGTAAAGCATGCTTGCGCTAATGTATCCGGGTTCATAGTGAGCACGTTCATTAGCGCTCGGCCCTTGATGAGAAGTCGCTCCCAACTGTCCTTGAT
>JBFKAF010000032.1:0-13805 GCA_041621735.1 Pseudomonas sp. | reverse complement strand
CCGGCAACTCGTAGGCGTAGATCTTCTCCGCCTGCATCTGGTAACCGGCCTCGGCCAGTTCGCTGCTGCTCTGCTCGACCTGCAGCGGGCCCTCGACCCAGAACGGCTGGTACAGCGCATCGAGCAGCACACCCAGTTCGGCGGTGACGTGGACGATCTGGTTGGATGGCGGCGGCGGTACATGGATGCAAGCGCCGAAGTAGGGCACCAGCAAGAACTCGGTCACGCGACCTTCGTCGGTGACATCCAGCGGCACTATGTAGCCCGGCAGCTTGATCGCCTGGCCATCCAGGGCCTCGACCACCGGCGCGCTGGGCGACTGTTGCATGGCCGCGGGCGCGGCTTCGGCCGCCAGTGCGTCGGCCAGTTGCGACAGGTCATGCAGCGGTGCGCTTTGCACCACTTGCGCGGGGGCATCGGCGGGGATCAGTTCGGACCAGGTCAGTTCGCGCACCTCGCCGGCGCTCAGCGAGCTGGCGAGGGCAAACAGCAGGGTGGCGAGTAACGGGCGGGACATGTGCGGTTGCCTCATAAGCGAATCGACAGGCCATCGCTCAGCGATTGCCGGTAGGCGCGCCAGGCCGGCACGCTGCCCATCAACAGGGCGGCAGCAAGGATAGCGCCGAGCAGCGACCACTCATAGGGCGAGGGCGCCTTCAGCGGCAGATACAGGCCGTAGTGGGCCTGCACATAGCCCTGCGCGGCGGCGATGCCGAGATACAGTAGCAGTATCCCGAGCACCACGCCGGCCAGTGCCAGGCTGAAGGCTTCGAGTATCAGCAGGCTGGCGATATGCCAGGGGCGGGCGCCGACCGAGCGCAGAATCGCCATCTCGCGGCGGCGTTCGTTGAGACTGGTGAGAATGGCGGTGAGCATGCCGATCAGCCCGGTCAACACGACGAACAGCGAGACCACGAACAGCGCCTGCTCCGCCGTGCTCATCAAACTCCACAATTCCTGTAGGGCGACGCCGGGGAGGATCGCCAGCAGCGGTTCGCCGCGAAACTGGTTGATCTCGCGTTGCAGGCTGAAGGTGGCGATCTTGCTGTTCAGCCCCAGCAGCACGGCGGTGATGGCTTCGGGTTGCAGCTGCATGGCGCGTGCCTGTTCGGCCGAGACCTTGGCGGCGCCGCGCGCGGGCATGCCGTTCTGCCAGTCGATGTGCAGCGCCTGCATGCCGGCCAGGGAGATGTGCAGGGTGCGGTCCACCGGGGTGCCGCTGCGCGCCAGGATGCCGACCACCTTGAATGGTTTGTCGTCGTGCTTGAGCAGGCTGATGGTTGCCACGCCGTGGGCCAGTACCAGTGGGTCGCCGAGTTTGTAGTGCAGCGCCTCGGCCACCTCGGCGCCGAGCACCACCTCGAACGGCTCGTCGGCGAAGGCGCGGCCCTGGCTCAGGCTCAAGGGCTGGCCGCGGCCATAGCGGTAGTGGCTGAAATAGTCCGGGTTGGTGCCCAGCACCCGGTAGCCGCGATGCGAGTCGCCGAGGGAGATGGGGATCGCCCACTTCACCTGGCGATGCCTGGCGAAGTGCTCGAAGCTGTCCCAGCGGATGTTGTTGGTGGCGTTACCGATGCGGAACACCGAATACAGCAGCAGGTTGACCGAGCCGGAGCGGGCGCCGACGATCAGGTCGGTGCCGCTGATGGTGTTGGCGAAGCTGGCGCGCGCCTCGCTGCGCACCCGCTCGACGGCCAGCAACAGGCACACCGACAGGGCGATGGCGAATACCGTGAGCAGGGCGGTGAAGCGGCGATTGCCCAGGCTGGCCAGGGCTAAGCGGAACAGGTACACCTCAGGCCTCCTGCGGCGCGGCGGCGCGGTTCAGTTCGGTCAGGGACAGGCTGCGATCGAACAGGTGCGCCAGGCTCTGGTCGTGGCTGACGAACAGCAGGCTGGCGCCGGCGTCGCGGCATTCGTTGAACAACAGCTGCAGGAACGCCTCGCGGGCATCGGCATCGAGGGCCGAGGTCGGCTCGTCGGCGATCACCAGCTCGGGCTGGCCGATCAGCGCGCGGGCGGCGGCGACCCGTTGCTGCTGGCCGATCGACAGGCTGTCGGCGCGCCGCTGCAACAGCTCGCTCTTGATGCCGAGGTGGGCCAGCAGGCTGCTGGCGGCCTGGTCGACACTGCCGTGGCGCTGCCGCGCGCGCTGGGCGCGCAGGTTGGAAAAGTGGCAGGGCAGCTCGACGTTCTCGCGCACCGAGAGAAACGGCAGCAGGTTGAACTGTTGGAAAATGTAGCCGGTGTGATCGACGCGGAAGCGATCACGGGCAGCGGCGCCGAGGGCGCTCAGCTCCTGATCGAGCAGGCGCACGCTGCCGCGATTGGGCGTTTGCACGCCGCCGAGCAGGCCGAGCAGGGTGGTCTTGCCGCTGCCGCTGGGGCCCTTGAGAAACAGGCTTTCGCCGCGCAGGAGGGTGAAGCTGGGGATGTCCAGCAGTTGTGCCTGGCCGGGCCAGGCGAAACCGAGGTTGGACAGACTGATCAGGGCATTGCGCATAAAGTAAGCGGCCGGGTTGCCCCAGCCGCGCCGCACTCCGAAAATTTAGAAGCCGAGGGTCGGTTTGGCGGGTGTCAATTCGACGCCTTGCTGGCCGCTCGGGCCGATCAGTTGTACCTGAATTTTCTCGGTGGCGGGGAAGCGCTTGAACAGTGCGCTCAGGTTCAATTGCTGCAGTTCACCAGGCTCTTTGCAGTCGAGTTGGTAATGCGCATGGATTTCGCTGTGCTCGCTCTCGTCTCGATCGGCGTGCCGCTCTTCGTGCTCGTGCTGATCATCGTCGAACAGTGCGCTTTCCAGTTCCGCTTCGCTCACGCTGCAATCGCCTGTATTCAGGCCGAACAAGGCCAGCGGGTCTTGTAATTGGCTGTGCGTAGCGGCGATCTTGGCTTTGTCGGCGGCGCTGGTGGCGGCATGCTCGAAGCCCGCCAGGTTCATCGCCGGGCTTTCCAGTTCCAGCTCCAGGGCTTGGCCGTCGAGCACCACATTGAGCCGGGCAGCGCCATGCTCGTGGGCATCCAGGCTGCCGTGTTCGGCGTGTTCGTGCGCATGAGCGTGTTGGTGCTCGTTGGCCTGGGCGATGGCCAGGGGCAGCAGGGCAAAAGGCAGGGCAAGCAACAGGCGGCGCATGAGGATCTCCGGTGGGGATTCGGCTTATTCGTTATGTTATAACAAATTATGTGCGTGTCTGGCCAGCTCCGCTTGGCGGACTGCGGCTGACGTGGGAGCATGCCTGTCGATTTACTCGAGGGTAGCAAGATGGTGCGAATCCGTGGACGGGTCGGCGACTGGCCGGTGGACCTGACAGTGGAGCTGGACGCCGAGGACTGGGCCCGGTTGGCGCAGCATCTCGTGCCCGATGCCGTGGCCGAGCCGCTGCCCGCCGCTCGGCCCGTGCCTGACGACGCCTTATGGCAAACCACCCTGGAGCTGCTGCGCAAGGCCGGGCGGATCGAGGGGCCGCAGTTGCTCGAACAGTTAGCCGCGCTGGCAGGCGGCGAGGCCGCCGGCAAGCGCCTGCTGGTGCGGCTGCGCCATTGCGCGCAGGTGCATATGGAGAGTGGCGCCGATGCGCCGATTTATTGCTGGGTGGACGCTGGGTAGAGTGCCGGGCATCGGGGCGCGGTTGCGCCCGTGCCGGACTTCGCCTAGTCAACCCATGCGCCGATGCGCTGGGTTTAGCTGCGCTCTACGCCAGCCTACGGACGGTGACACCCAGCAAAGCTGCGTTTGTCACGCCGGTCTTACCAGCTACTCAATAAATAGCCTGGTACAGCTTGCGTCGGTAGGCCGTGACCAGCGGGTGGTCGCTGCCGAGCAGGTCGAACACCTGCAGCAGGGTGCTGTGCGGCAGGCCGTCGGCGTAGCCGCGATTACGCACGAACAGCTTGAGCAAGCCGTCCAGCGCCGGCTCGTACTGCTGCCGCGCCAGTTGCTGGATGGTCAGCTGGTAGGCCGCCTCGTCGTCCTCGGCATTCTGCGCCAGGCGGCTTTTCAGGCTGGCCACATCCGGCAGGTCGGTGGCCTGGCGCAGGAAGGTCAGTTGCGCCCGCGCGCCGGCCAGCGCCTGCTTGTGCTCATCGCCGGTGACTGCATTGAGCACGGCTTCGGCTTCGCCCAGTTCGCCGCGCTCGAGCAGGCAGCGGGCGTAAAGAATCAGCGCGGCGGGGTTCTCGCTGTTCTCGCCGAGCAATTGCTTGAGCAGGTTTTCCGCCTCGGCGAAGCGCCCTTCGGCGAACAGCGCCTGGGCGCTTTCCAGGGGCTTGGCGGTAGGGGCGGCGGGTTCGGCGACATGCGGCTGGAGCAGGGTGCGAATCGCCGACTCCGGTTGGGCGCCGTTGAAGCCATCGACCGGTTGGCCGTCCTTGAACAGCACCACGGTCGGCAGGCTGCGAATGCCGAAGCGGGCCACCACGTCGGGCTCGGCATCGCAGTCGACCTTGGCCAGCAGTAGCTCGCCCTGGTAGCTCTCGGCGATCTGCGCCAGCACCGGCATCAGGGCCTTGCAGGGGGCACACCATTCTGCCCAGAAGTCCACTAGCACAGGCTTGTGGAAGGAGTTCTCGATCACCAGCTGGTCGAAGTTGCTGGTGCTGGCGTCGAAAATGTAGGGAGTTTCGCTCATCGGGATTCTCGCAAAGGCGCACGGCGGATGGTAAGTAGCATGCATAGTAAATGGCGACGCCGGGCGCGGAAAGCAAGGGCGATGCCAGCCGGTGCAGTCTTGAGCGGCTGCGTGCCGTGGCGGCCGCTCAGGGGGCGCGCTGCGCGTGGTACAGGCTGACCTGGCGAAACTCCGCCGGTTCGGCCAGATCCGGCCAGGTACAGGCTTGCATCAGGCCGAGGCGGCGATACAGCGGATGCTGGAAGTCGCGCACGCGCGAGTCGGCGACCAGCGCCTGCTGGCCACGACTGAGGAACTGGTCGAGGAGTGGCAGGTTGGCGCGGTCGTAGAGCACGTCGGCGACGATGATCAGGTCGAAGCGGTCGGTTTCCTGGAAGAAGTCCGTCGAATAGCTCAGTGCCACGTCGTTCAGCACGGCATTGGCTCGGCAGGCTTCGAGGGCCAACGGGTCGAGGTCGCAGGCCACCACCTCCAGCGCGCCGGCCTTCGCCGCGGCAATCGCCGCCACGCCCGAACCGGCGCCGAAATCCAGCACGCGCTTGCCGCGCACCCACTCGGGCCGCTCCGCCAGCCAGCGCGCCAGTACCAGGCCACTGGCCCAGCAGAAGCACCAGTAGGGCGGGTCCTCGAGAATTCGCCGGGTTTCCTCCGGATTGAAGGCGCGCTGCATATTCGTCGCATCGATCAGCCAGAGTTTCAGTGTGCTGTCGGGCAGGGAGGTGGCCACCAGTTGCGCGTCGCCGAGCAACTCGCCCAGCGCCGCCTGCAGTGCGGCTGGTGGCTTCATGGCGCCGGCACCAGGCGCAACTCGCCGAGGGACTGGCTCTGTGCATGGCGAATCGGCAGCGGCAGCAAACGCAGGATCAGCCGGCCGGAGACATGCACGCGGCCGCGCAGTTCGACCCGCGCCCCAGGGGCGAAGGCCTGTGGATTGAATGGCAGGCGAAAAGGCAGCGGTGCGCCGTTGCCGCGTATCTGGATATTGCCGAGCAAGCCATCAGGCAGGCCACGCTGATCGAGCACCAGCAAGGCCAGCTCGGCCTCGGCACCGTGCGGCACGCCGAGCAGGCTGCCGCTGAGCTCGCGCAAATAGGCGGGCAGTGGCGCGGCGGTTTCGCCGCTCGCGGCCGGCGCGGGCTCGGCGGGTAACTGCGGCGCCAGCGGCGGCTTGGCGGCGCAGGCGGCAAGCAGGCCAACGAGGCTAAGGAGAGTGAGCAGTCGCAGGGGCATGGGTGTCCATCGGCTGATGTGCTGGAAAGGTCTGAGCAGAAGAGTAGCTGGCTGCGTGCGCCTATATAGCGTAACCGCCCCGGCTTGTCTTGCCTGCCGGATGCGCTACCATGGCGCCTTTCCGATTAAGGCTGTTGCCCTCCTATGCACTGTCCCTTCTGCGGTGCCAACGACACCAAGGTTATCGACTCGCGTCTGGTCGCCGAGGGTGGCCAGGTGCGTCGTCGCCGCGAATGCCTGGCCTGCGAAGAACGTTTCACCACCTTCGAGACCGCCGAGCTGGTGATGCCACGGCTGATCAAGCAGGACGGCAGCCGCCAGCCCTTCGACGAGGACAAGCTGCGGGCCGGCATGCAGCGCGCGCTGGAAAAACGCCCGGTGAGCATCGAGCGGCTGGAAGCGGCGATTGCCCATATCAAGCACAAGCTGCGGGCCACCGGCGAGCGCGAGATCAAGTCGCTGGTACTCGGCGAGCTGGTGATGGGCGAACTGCAAAAACTCGATGAGGTCGCCTATATCCGTTTCGCCTCAGTGTACCGGCGCTTCCAGGATCTCAACGAGTTCCGCGAAGAGATCGACCGACTGTCCCGCGAACCCTCGAAAGACTGATGAGCAACTGCGATCAGGCCTTTATGGCGCGCGCCCTGGAACTGGCCCGTAAGGGCCTGTACTCCACTCATCCGAATCCACGGGTCGGCTGCGTCATCGTTGGTGATGCTCAGATAGTCGGCGAAGGCTGGCACGCCCGCGCCGGCGAACCGCACGCCGAAGTGCATGCGTTGCGCCAGGCTGGCGAGCGGGCGCGCGGCGCTACCGCCTACGTCACCCTGGAACCCTGTAGCCACCACGGGCGTACCCCGCCCTGTGCCGATGCCTTGGTCAATGCCGGCGTGGCGCGGGTGGTCGCGGCCATGCAGGACCCCAATCCCCAGGTCGCCGGCAACGGCTTGCGGCGCCTCGAACAGGCCGGCATTCAGGTGCAGTGCGGCGTGCTGGAGGCCGAGGCGCGGGCGCTCAACGCCGGTTTTATCAAACGCATGGAACAGGGCCTGCCTTTCGTCCGGGTCAAGTTGGCGATGAGCCTGGATGGCCGCACCGCCATGGCCAGCGGTGAAAGCCAGTGGATCACCGGGCCGGCGGCGCGGGCCGCGGTGCAGCGTTTGCGGGCGCGCTCCAGTGTGGTGTTGAGTGGTGCCGATACGCTGCTGGCCGATGCCGCGCGTCTGACCGTGCGCCCCGACGAGCTGGGCCTGGGCGCCGAACTGACTGCCCTGGCGGCCAACCGCCCGCCGCTGCGGGTGCTGATCGATGGCCGCCTGCGCGTGCCGCTCGACGTGCCGTTCTTCCAGGCCGGGCCAGCTCTGGTGGCGACCTGTGCGGCGGCTGCGGCGCGCGAACGTTTTCATGAACAAGGCCACGAGTTGCTGGCCGTACCGGGCAGCAATGGTCATGTCGACCTGCGCAAGCTGCTGGTCGAGCTGGCGGCGCGCGGTGCCAATGAGGTGCTGGTCGAGGCCGGGCCGCGACTGGCCGGTGCCTTCGCCCGCCTGGGGCTGGTCGATGAGTATCAGTTGTTCGTCGCGCCCAAGTTGCTCGGTTCCAGCGCACGGCCCTTGCTCGACTGGCCGCTGGCAAGCATGGCCGAAGCGCCGCAGCTGAAGATCGTCGAGATGCGTGCCGTCGGCGATGACTGGCGGATCATCGCGGTGCCGGCCAAAGGCTCTGGCGCCTGCCGGACTGAGTGCTGCCCTGCCGCGGACGGCCAAGTCCGATAGACCGCTAGCACCGGCCATGCGCCGGCGCGGCAAATATGGTAAAAAGCCACGCGTGGCCACTGCGGTGGCCGCAACGTTCTCAGGGCGGGGTGTAATTCCCCACCGGCGGTAATGGCGCGCAAGGCGTCTAGCCCGCGAGCGCTTGCTACTGCCCGTGATCGGGTCGGCAGCAAGGACAGCAGACCCGGTGTGATTCCGGGGCCGACGGTTAGAGTCCGGATAAAGAGAGAGCGGGATAGTCTGCATGGTGCGCCGTCGCGCGCCGGTAGATCCCTTTCGATCAGTCATGCCCTGTTTTGTCTAAAACAGGAGTTCAGTCAAATGTCACAGTTTTATCACCCGGCCCCTGCGTGCTGCCCCGGCAGTTGGCGCAGCGCTGTGCCCGGGTCCAGGGAGACGCTATGTTCACCGGCATAATCGAAGCCATTGGCAGTATCCGTGCGCTGAACCCGAAAGGCGGCGATGTGCGGGTCCATGTCGAGACCGCCAAGCTCGACCTGAGCGACGTCAAACTGGGCGACAGCATCGCGGTGAATGGCGTCTGCCTGACCGCGGTGGAATTGCCTGGTGACGGCTTCTGGGCCGATGTCAGCCGCGAGACTCTGGCGTGCACCGCGTTCGTCGACCTCAAGGCCGGCAGCAAGGTCAATCTGGAAAAGGCCCTGACCCCGACCAGCCGGCTTGGCGGTCACCTGGTCAGCGGGCATATCGACGGGGTCGGCGAAGTCATCGAGCGCGCCGACAATGCCCGCGCCGTGCAATTCAAGATTCGCGCGCCGCGCGAGCTGGCCAAGTACATCGCGCACAAGGGCTCGATCACCGTCGACGGCACCAGCCTGACAGTCAACGCGGTGAATGGCGCCGAATTCGAGCTGACCATAGTGCCGCACACCCTGGCCGAGACCATCATGATCGACTACCGCCCTGGGCGCCTGGTCAATCTGGAGGTCGACCTGCTGGCGCGTTACCTGGAGCGTTTGCTGCTCGGCGACAAGGCCGCCGAGCCGAAAGCCTCGGGCCTGACAGAAAGTTTTCTGGCCGAAAACGGCTACCTGAAGAATTAAGGAAACACCCGCATGGCACTTAACAGCATTGACGAACTGATCGAAGACATCCGCCAGGGCAAGATGGTCATCCTCATGGATGACGAGGATCGCGAGAACGAAGGCGATTTGATCATCGCCTCCGAGGCGGTCACAGCCGAGCACATCAACTTCATGGCGCGCTTCGCCCGCGGCCTGATCTGCATGCCGATGACCCGCGAGCGTTGCGAACTGCTCAAGCTGCCGCTGATGGCGCCGCGCAACGGCTCAGGTTTCGGCACCAAGTTCACCGTCTCCATCGAGGCCGCCGAAGGGGTTACCACCGGCATCTCCGCGGCCGACCGCGCGCGCACCGTGCAGGCGGCCGCAGCCAGGGGCGCCAAGGCCGACGACATCGTCAGCCCCGGCCACATCTTCCCGTTGATGGCTCAGCCGGGCGGCGTGCTGGCCCGTGCCGGTCACACCGAGGCGGCCTGCGACCTGGCGCGCATGGGTGGCTTCGAGGCCAGCGGGGTGATCTGCGAGATCATGAACGACGACGGCACCATGGCCCGGCGTCCCGAGCTGGAAGAGTTCGCCGCGCAACACGGCATCAAGATCGGCACCATCGCCGACCTGATCCACTACCGGTTGATCCACGAGCGCACAGTCGAGCGGATTGGCGAGCAGCAGATTGACAGCGAACTGGGCCAGTTCCACCTGGTGACCTACCGCGATTCGGTGGAAGGCGACGTGCACATGGCCCTGACTCTGGGCAGCATCAGCGCGGATCAGCCGACGCTGGTGCGGGTGCATAACATGGACCCGCTGCGCGACCTGTTCATGGTCAACCAGGCCGGCCGTTGGAGTCTGCGTGCGGCCATGGCCAAGGTGGCCGAGGCCGGCAGCGGCGTGGTGCTGTTGCTGGGCAATCCGCTGACCGGGCAGGACCTGCTGGCGCATCTGGACCGGCAGTTGGGCGACGAGGGCAAGGTCGTCAATCCGACCACCTACAGCACCGTCGGTGCCGGCTCGCAGATTCTGCGTGACCTCGGCGTGCGCAAGATGCGCCTGATGAGTTCGCCGATGAAGTTCAATGCGATATCCGGTTTCGACCTGGAAGTTGTAGAATACCTGCCCTCTGAATAATCCCTAGGGGCGCCACCCTGCGCCCCGGCTCTTTAATTGACGAGATTCGCTATGACCCTGAAGACCATCGAAGGTACTTTTATTGCCCCCAAGGGCCGCTTTGCCCTGGTGGTCGGCCGCTTCAACAGCTTCGTTGTCGAAAGCCTGGTAAGCGGCGCCGTTGACGCCCTGGTCCGCCACGGCGTGAGCGAGAACGACATCACCATCATCCGCGCGCCGGGTGCCTTCGAGATTCCGCTGGTGGCGCAGAAAGTCGCTCAGCGTGACGATTTCGACGCGATCATCGCCCTCGGCGCAGTGATCCGTGGCGGTACTCCGCACTTCGAGTACGTGGCTGGCGAATGCACCAAGGGCCTGGCCCAGGTCTCCATGGAATTCGGCGTGCCGGTGGCCTTCGGCGTCTTGACCGTCGACTCCATCGAACAGGCCATCGAACGTTCCGGCACCAAGGCCGGCAACAAAGGCGCGGAAGCTGCACTGTCCGCCCTGGAAATGGTCAGCCTGCTGGCGCAGTTGGAGGCCAAGTGAGCCAGAACGACAGCACCGGGCAGAAGCCGCAGCCGGGCAAGAAAGCACCCAGTGGCAAAACCCTGGCGCGCCGTCAGGCGCGTACCCTGGCCATGCAGGCGCTGTACTCCTGGCACATGGCCGGCCAGTCGTTGAACGAGATCGAAGCGCAGTTTCGCGTCGACAACGATTTCGCCGCGGTCGACGGTGCCTACTTTCACGAGATTCTGCACGGCGTGCCGCGGCAGAAAACCGAGATCGACGCTGCCTTCGAGTCCTTGCTTGACCGTCCGCTCGAGGAAATCGATCCGGTCGAGCTGTCGATCCTGCGCTTGTCCACCTACGAGCTGAAGAACCGCATCGATATTCCCTATCGTGTGGTGATCAACGAAGGCATCGAACTGGCCAAGGTGTTCGGCGCCACCGACGGGCACAAGTTCGTCAACGGTGTGCTGGACAAACTGGCGCCGCGTCTGCGCGCCGATGAAGTCCGCGCCAACAAGCGCTAAGTCAGGCGCCGCCTCCCTTGGGTGAGTTCGAGCTGATCCGTCACTACTTCGCCGCTGCGTCTTGTGCGCAGGTCGGCGAAGGCGTGGCATTGGGCATCGGCGATGACTGTGCCTTGCTCGACCTGCCCGCTGGCGAACAGCTGGCAGTGTCCACCGACACCCTGGTCAGCGGGGTGCACTTTCCTGATTGCGCCGATCCTTTCCTGCTTGGCCAGCGTGCGCTGGGCGTGTCGGCCAGCGATCTGGCCGCCATGGGCGCGACGCCCATTGGTTTTACCCTGGCACTGACCTTGCCCGCTGCCGAAGCTGAATGGCTGCAAGCCTTTGCCAGCGGTCTCGATCAGATGGCGCGCCAGTGTGCGCTGCACTTGATCGGCGGCGATACCACGCGCGGGCCGCTAAGTCTGACCCTTACCGTGTTTGGTCGGGTGCCGCGCGGTCTGGCCCTGACCCGGGACGGCGCCCAGGTCAGTGATCTGCTGTGTGTCGGTGGCGATTTGGGCGCTGCCGCTGGCGCGCTGCCGCTAGTGCTGGGGCAGCGCCAGGCGGCGGCCGAGATTGCCGAGCCCCTGCTCGCGCAGTACTGGTCGCCGCGGCCGCAACTGGCGCTGGGCCAGGCATTGCGTGGCAAGGCCACGGCGGCGCTGGATATCTCCGATGGGTTGCTGGCCGATTGCGGGCATATTGCGGCGGCCTCGGGCGTGGCGCTGCTGGTCGAGCAGGCGCGCGTGCCGTTGTCGGCAGCCCTGTTGACCCTGCTCGGGGAAGACGCCGCGCGCCACTGTGCGCTGAGCGGTGGCGACGATTACCGCTTGGCCTTTACCCTGCCTGCCGCGCATCTCGCCGCGTTGCAGGCGGCCGGTTGGCCGGTGCATGTGATCGGTCGGGTCGAGGCCGGTCAAGGCGTGCAGTTGCTGGATCAGCAGGGGCAGTGCATCACGCCGCCGGCGCGGGGCTATCAACATTTTGGAAACCCTAGTGACTGATCATCCCGAGCAAGTTCCCGCCGAGTTCGTGCCGCCGTCGGTATGGCGCAACCCCTGGCACTTCCTGGCGTTTGGTTTCGGCTCCGGCACCCTGCCGAAAGCGCCGGGTACTTGGGGTTCGCTGGTGGCGCTGCCGTTCATTCCGCTGTGGCAGATGCTGCCGGACTGGGGTTACTGGCTGATGCTCGGTATCACCATGCTGTTCGGCTTCTGGTTGTGCGGCAAGGTCGCCGACGACCTGCGCGTGCATGACCACGAGGGTATCGTCTGGGACGAAATGGTCGGCATGTGGATCACCCTCTGGCTGGTGCCGGAAGGCTGGGGCTGGCTACTGCTAGGCTTCTTGATGTTCCGCCTGTTCGACATACTCAAACCCTGGCCGATCCGCTGGATCGACCGGCACGTGCATGGTGGGGTCGGCATCATGCTCGATGACGTGCTGGCCGGGGTGTTCGCCTGGTTGGCCATGCAGCTGTTGGTATGGGGTTGGGCCAACGGTCTGGCAACGCTGTCAGGTTTCTAGCAGTGCTGAGGCAGACGATGCGCAGTTGCTGGTTGGCGATACTACTGATGAGTGTACTGGCTGGACCTGGCGCCCAGGCCGAGTCGGCTGTGCCGCAGGATATCCGCCTGGCCAGCGATGTCTGGAAGGACTACAGCGAGGTCGATGGCAGTGGCCTGGCCTGGGAGCTGTTGCGTCAGGTGTTCGAGCCGGCCGGTGTCGAGTTGGTTATCCAGAGCGTGCCTTACACCCGCTCAATTGGGCTGGTGCAGCAGGGCGAGGCGGATGCCTGGGTCGGTTCCTATCACCATGAGGTCGAGCAGGGTGTGGTCTACCCGCGCTGGCACTACGACTCCGACCAGATCAGTGCGCTTGGCCTGCACTCACGCCCGGTGCCCACCCTGGAAACGCTTGGCAACTTCCGGCTGGCGTGGATGCGTGCGTATGAGTACCAGCGCTATTTGCCGAATGTGCAGCACTATCAGCAAATACAGCGGCGCAGCGGTATTCTGGCGATGCTCGATCAGGGCCATGCGGATTTCTATATCGATGCGCGCACCGAGGTCGATGAGGTGCTCGGTCGTGCCGTCAAGCCTGCGGCTTATCGAGTGACCCATTTGATCCGGTTACCTATTTACCTGGGGTTTGCCGATAATCCGCGTGGTCGCGCACTGGCGCAGCTCTACGACCAGCGTATGGATGTACTGGTCAAAAACGGCAGCCTGCGGCCGCTGTTCGCCCGTTGGCAGCAACCCTATCCCTTCGATTAAGGATGACGAGAAGCCCTATGCATGGACTGAAATTATTCTGCGCCAGCCTGTTGCTGGTGGCCATGGCGCAGGCCTGGGCGGCGCCCCAGGTGCGGGTGGTTGGCCTGTTCCCCGGTGCGGCGGTGCTCAACGTCGGTGGCCAGCGCAAACTGGTGAAGGTCGGCCAGACCGGCCCGGGTGGCGTGGTGGTGGTCAGCGCCGACAGCCGCGGTGCGGTGCTGCGCGTCGACGGGGTGGAGCGCGCCTATGCCCTCAGTCGTGAATACAGTGGCGGTTATGCCGAGCCGAACAAACAACAGTTGAGCGTGGCCAAAGGCGTCGGCGGGCACTACTGGGTCGCCGGTTCGGTGAACAGCCAGCCGATGCAGTTTCTGGTCGACACCGGCGCTACCTCGATTGCGCTCAACGACGGCCATGCCAGGCGCCTGGGTATCGACTACCGGGTGCTGGGGCGACCCATGCAGGTCAGCACGGCCAGTGGCACGGTGCGCGGCTGGAAAGTCGATCTCAATAGCGTCAAGGTCGGTCCTCTGGAAGTCCTGGGTGTTGAGGCCGTAGTGCTGGAGGGAGGCTCGCCGACCGAGGCACTACTGGGCATGAGCTTTCTCAGTCGCATCGGCTGGCGCGTCGAGCAGGATGTGCTGATGCTGGAGTCCAAGCACTGATGGGCCATGCAGTCGGCGGCTTGATCCTTATCATCGGTAATTCAGGCTGACCTGCCGATGGG
>JBFKAF010000031.1:0-13874 GCA_041621735.1 Pseudomonas sp. | reverse complement strand
CGCGTGAAACCCTGTTGCTGGTGAATAACCTGATTTTGATAGTCGCGGCGGCGATGATTCTGCTGGGCACCCTCTACCCCCTGGTGCTGGATGCGCTGACCGGTGCCAAGCTGTCGGTCGGCCCGCCGTACTTCAATGCGCTGTTCGTGCCGCTGATGGGGCTGCTGATGGCGATGATCGCGCTCGGCGTCATCGTGCGCTGGAAGGATACGCCGCTACGCTGGCTGCTCGGCATGCTCACGCCGGTGCTGCTGGGTAGCGTGGCCTTGGCTGTGGTGGCGACCCTGATGGTCGGCGATTTCAACTGGGCGGTACTGGGCGTTTGTCTGCTGGCTGCCTGGGTGGTGTTGGCCGGCGTCCGCGACATCGTCGACAAGACCCGGCACAAGGGCCTGCTCAAAGGTCTACCGGGGCTGGGGCGCAGCTACTGGGCCATGCAGCTGGCGCACTTCGGTATGGCTGTGTGCGCACTGGGGGTGATTCTCACCAGCATGGGCAGTTTCGAGCGCGACATGCGCATGGCGCCCGGCGATTCGGTGGAAATGGGCGGTTACCAGTTCATCTTTGAGGGCGCCAAGCACCGCGAGGGACCCAACTTCACCGCGGACCGAGGTACGGTACGCGTGCTGGAAGACGGCGAGCAGATTGCCTTGCTGCACCCGGAAAAGCGGATGTACACCGTGCAGCAGTCGGTGATGACCGAGGCGGCCATCGACGCCGGGCTTACCCGTGATTTGTTTGTCGCTTTGGGTGAGCCCTTGGATAACGGGGCCTGGGCCGTGCGCGTGCATATCAAGCCCTTCGTCCGCTGGATCTGGCTGGGCGCCCTGCTGATGGGCTTAGGCGGCTTCCTCGCGGCGAGCGACAAGCGTTATCGGATGAAAGTGAAGACCCGGGTGCGCGACGCGCTGGGCATGGCCGGAGCCAAGGCATGAAACGACTGATTCTACTGTTGCCGCTGGCGATCTTCCTGGCCGTTGCGTTGTTTCTCTACCGGGGGCTGTTCCTCGATCCCGCGGAACTGCCTTCGGCGCTGATCGATAAACCGGTTCCGGCGTTCTCCCTGCCGGCGGTGCTGGGTGGTGAAGTGATTACCCAGGATGACCTGAAAGGCAAGCCGGCGCTGGTCAACGTCTGGGCCACCTGGTGTGTGTCCTGCCGGGTCGAGCACCCGGTGTTGAATAAGCTGGCGCAGCGCGGCGTGGTCATCCATGGGGTCAATTACAAGGACGACAATGCCGATGCGCAGAAGTGGCTGCAGGAGTTTCACAACCCCTACCAGCTGAATATCAATGACCAGCAGGGCAGCCTGGGCCTGAACCTGGGCGTGTATGGCGCGCCGGAGACCTTTCTGATCGACAAGGACGGGATCATTCGCCACAAGTTCGTCGGGGTGATCGATGAGCGTGTCTGGCGCGAGCAGCTGGCGCCGCTGTATCAGGGCCTGGTCGACGAGGCAGGGCAATGAAGCGCTGGTTGGTGGCCGCCATACTCGGGCTGAGCCTGATCGGCGTGACGCAGGCGGCCATCGATACTTATGAGTTCGCCGACGAGGCCGAGCGCACGCGCTTCCGTCAGTTGACTCAAGAGTTGCGTTGCCCCAAGTGCCAGAATCAGGACATTGCCGACTCCAACGCGCCGATTGCCACCGACCTGCGCCGGGAAATCTTCCGCATGCTCGGCGAAGGCCAGAGCAACGAGCAGATTGTCGAGTTCATGGTCGAGCGCTACGGCGAGTTCGTCCGCTACAAGCCGGCGCTGAACGCCCGCACCTTGCTGCTCTGGTACGGCCCGGCCGGTCTGCTGGTATGCGGTTTCGTGTTGCTCGGGGTGATAGTGCTACGCCATCGTGGCAAGAAAACTGCGGCGGGCAGTGGCCTCTCGACAGATGAACAGCAGCGCCTCGATGCCCTGCTAAAACAAGCGCCTTTGGATAAGAAAGAGCAATGATCGAATTCTGGCTGTCCGCCGGCCTGCTGTTGCTGGCTGCCCTGGCTTTTCTGCTGATTCCACTGCTGCGAGGGCGCAAGGCCCAGGCCGAGGAAGATCGTACGGCGCTCAACGTCACGCTGTATCAGGAGCGGGTCGAAGAACTGGAGGGCGAGCACCAGGCCGGCATCCTCAGCGCCGCGCAACTGCAAGCCGGCCGCGATGACGCGGCGCGCGAGCTGTTGACCGACACAGCAGGTGCCGAGGTCGGCGGCAAGGTCGGCGTATTGGGGCGCAAGGTGCCGTTGGCGGCCGCCTTGCTGATGCCCTTGCTCGGTTACGGGTTGTATATGCATTGGGGGGCCATCGACGCCGTCGAGCGTGCGCGCACCTTCGCCGCACAACCGCAAAGCATCGAGGAGATGACTGTGCGCCTGGAGGCCTCGGTAAAAGACAATCCCGAGTCCGCCGAGGGCTGGTATTTCCTCGGCCGCACTTACATGGCCCAGGAGCGTGCGGGCGAGGCGGCCAAGGCCTTCGAACGTGCGGTGGGCATTGCCGGGCGCGAACCGGAGCTGCTCGGCCAGTGGGCGCAGGCGTTGTATTTCGCCGGCAACAAACAGTGGACGGAACAACTGCAGGCGCTCACCGATGAGGCGCTGAAGGCCGATCCGGCAGAAGCCACCAGCCTCGGCCTGCTCGGCATTGCCGCCTATGAAAGCGCACGCTTCGAAGAGGCCATCGGCTTCTGGGAGCGCTTGGTTGCGGTGCTGCCGGAGCAGGATCCTTCGCGTCAGGCGATTCAGGGCGGCATCGCGCGGGCGCGCGAACAGCTCGACCCGCAGGCGGTAACCGCGCCAGCGCCACCAGCCGTGACGAATGCGCCTGGCTTGACCGTCAAGGTCGACCTGGCCGCAGCGCTGCGGGACAAGGTACAGCCGAGCGACAGCGTGTTCATCTTCGCTCGCGCGACCTCGGGGCCGCCTATGCCCTTGGCGGTCAAGCGCCTGACCGTGGCCGATCTGCCGGCCGAGGTCAGCCTGTCGGATAGCGATGCGATGATGCCGCAGTTGAAGCTCTCCGGTTTCGCCCAGGTACAGCTGGTCGCGCGTATTTCCCGGAGCGGCAATGCCACTGCTGGCGAGTGGATCGGCCGCAGCCAGCCGCTGGCCAGCAGCGTCAGCGAACCCCAGCACCTGACCATCGACACGGCGGACGGGCCTGCGCAATGAATGCACTGAACAAGTTGCTGCCAATAGCCGCGGCCATCGCCATGCTCGGCCTCGCGGGCTGCGCGGTGCAGAGCACGGCGCCGATCAGTCAACCAACGGTGAGCAAGTCCCACCCACGCTATGCGCCGCCACCCGGCGCGCAAAGCCATTGGGACGGCAGCCTGGGGGTGTATGTGCTGGAAGGCTCGCGTGACCTGTATTACCGCGAGCGCACCTACTATCGCTGGAGCAATGGCTGGAGTTGGGCGACCAGCCCGCAAGGGCCCTGGCAGTCGACCGACAGCGGCGGTGTGCCGCCGGGCCTGTACCGCCGTTACGCACAGTAAATGCAGAGCCCGACAACCGGCTAATGCCGGTGAGGGCTCCCAGCGAGTAGCCCGGATTTCATCCGGGTTACGGTTTCAGTCGTGCCCCGATAACCCCTTTCGTCCTACTTGTGGCTCACGCGCTGGCAGTTGTCGGCAGCTGTAAGAGCGGCGTGGCTGCTGTGCAAGCTCCCAGCCGCGAACCTCTTCAGAGGTCACCCATCGGCTACGGGTCGGGTCAGCACTGACGCAGTGCTCAGGTCAGTGAGTATTCCTCACCTATCACGGCTGGATCGAATGGCTTGCGGCTGAAAACACGCCGCACCATGGGCGCGAAGTGCTCCAGATCGGGGGTCGGATAGTCAGGGTCGAATGACGCCTGGTCCCACTTCTCGCAGAAGTCCACGCACAGTTGGTAGGCAGGATGGTCCTGGTAACGATCCCGCTCGTTGCGATCGCCGCCGAAATGGTGGGCGTAATAGTAATTCTGGAATAGCCCGTGGTGATGCAGCACCCAGGTGACTTCGGAGCGGACATAGGGCCTGATGACCGAGGCCGCCAGTTGCGAGTGGTTGTAGGGCGCGAGCTCATCACCGATATCGTGAATCAATGCGCCGACTATCAGGTCTTCGTCCGCGCCATCGGCCTCTGCTCTGGCGGCTGTTTGCAACGAGTGTTCCAGGCGACTCAGCTGATAGCCACTCAGGCTATGCTGCAGGTCGCTCAGCGCCTTGAGAATACGCTCCGGTAATGCCTGGTTGAACTCCGCTTCCAGCCGGTCAAGAAACTGGTATTCCTCGCGCGTGCCATCTTTCATCTGGGTAAATTTCACGCTGTTCATCAGGCTGGATCCTTTACGGCTTGTAGTTGGAATTGGGTGCTGGCGTAGCGTTCCCGTGGGCCATCGAGATCCAGGTAGCAGCCCTGCAGATGGCGTCTGCCTTCGGCTTGATCGAAACTGGTGCGACCGTGCAGTACGCGACCGTTGTTGATCAGCATCAGTTCGCCCGCGCGCAGCGGGAAGCGAATCTCGTAAGCGGGATCACAGAACAGTTCGCCCAGGCGTTTGCGGGCACGGTGGAACGCTTTCATCTGCTCAACGGGCAGCAGCGGCAAACCATCGAGCCGAGGGCTGTAATGCACGCCCAGCGTCCGGCCTTGTGCATCGGTGTTGATGATCGGGCGATTGGTGACGAGTTCGGTGCCCTTGTCGATAAAGCGAAACTTGACCGGGATATTTTTCAGCAGCTGGTAGCCTTGCGGGTCGTTCGCGGCGAGTTCGTTCACCACGCTGACGCTGTCCACCAGGCTCGAGAGTCCCCCGGAGGTTTCATTGATCAGGCAATGCAGCAGTTGTATTCCCGGAACGGGGTCACGGTAGGGGTTGTCCGTGTGCGGCCCCAGATGAAAACCGGTATAGGCCAGGTCGTTGGCATCGGGCTTTGAATACACTTCAAAGTAGCGGCCGAAGTTGGTTTCTTTCAGGTAGCCAAACTTCTGTGCGACTTCGAGGATTCGCTCGGAGTCTGTCGGCACGTTGCGCAGGATGATGATTCCGTATTTAAGGTAGGCGCCAAGAGCCGAAAGAAAATGCTCGTTATCGCTCATCTGTGGCCATTCGAAACGCAGCAATGCCGGGTCGATCTGGCTGTTCCAGCCCTCGGCATGTGGGAAGGCGCTGTCGTCATCCAGTTCATCGCGCAGGAAGGAGAAATCGTACAGCGTGCGATGGCCGTCGTTGAAGGCGAGCCAGGCCTGATTCGAGACCACAGGTTCAACGCTCAGCAAAAGAATTTCCGGATCAATGGCGTGAGAGTCGAACAGCCGTTGTTGCGTGTTGCCGTCAAGTTGCAGAGGGTCTTGGCTTCGTTCTCTCAGCCACAATGCCGGAAGTTCGGTGACCGCATTGTTTGAGCGAATTTTTACGGCGGGTGGAGTCTGTTCAAATATGACGTCGATTTTATTCATCGCTTAACTCCTGTGAGCGCCTCTGCACGCATGGTACGCAAGGGGTTAATTAGCAGCACAGCAGCTGTTCTTGATGCAGGGTCATGCATAAAACTTATAGGGATCGGTTCGAATGAGCCGCGGTTGTCGCGAACTGTGCTGCATCCCCTGTCCAGCGTTGAAGTTGCCTGGCCACGGCTCGTCGATGACCCTGGCATAGCGCTGCATGCTGAATCGATCGGGCAGGCAAGTGTCCAGCTATTGCCGAGGTGTGCGTCTGGGGTTTTGCGGCCTGTGTGGCGGGCTCGATTAGCTGGAGTCGATGTTTGAGGCCCGATGCTGGGTTGCCGCTCTCGCCATGGCCCGCGATGACTCGCCGCAGTGCCTGGCGCGGCGCCTCTACCATCCCACTTGAGTTCACCGACTAGCTAGCCGTACAGGTCGCTAAAGCGGGTCGGGGCTGACGGTGCGGGCTGCGCAGTGCTGGCTGGGGCGGGGTTCGCTCAGCCGCCCCAGTGCCGCACGTTGTCGTGTACCACGGGCCTCGGCGAGGTTTTCGGCCACCGAGTTGAGCTGGGCGCACTCGATCAGGCGCAGGTTGTGCAATTCGGGAACAGGTTTGCCGGCCGCTTTCATGCCTACCAGTCGCGCCCACACCGCGCGCTTCTTGCGCACCTGGTGGGGTTGGAATTCATCGAAGTCGCGGAAGCTGACGGCAGTGGGTTCGACCTTGATGGCTCCGGCCGCCAGCGCCGCTTGATACAGCTCAAGCCCGCGTCGGGTACGCACGATGATGCCGTTGAAACCTTCATCTTCACCCGTGGGGCCGCCACCCGGCCAGACATCGGATGCGGCCAGGTCGGCACTTTCACCGATGGCATCCGGACAGATCTTGCAGCGTGACTGAAGCATCCACTTGTCTTCGTTCTCCCACATCGCCTGATAATTCAACTCGAAAGACTGACCGTCCAGGGTTTCCAGGCGAGTCGGTCCGGGATTGCCGTAGCCGCGGTAACGGAACAGGCGCAACTGCTCTTCCCGGATGCCAAATTGCGCGAGCAGGTCCTCTGATTTGGTTAAGTCCGAGGCCCCGCCACAGACCAGGGTGAGGGCGTATTTCATGTATTGCTCTACACGCGGGTCGAGTTTTGCCAAATTGCGCACCGCCGCGATATCGCACGGCTTGGCTATCAGGGCAAAGGGCTGGCGGCGTTCGAGAATGGCGGTGAAGTCGAGCAGCGGTGCGGCGGGGCCGTAACGCGAACCGGCACCCTCGAGGACCGCGGCGCTGTCAAAGCTGAGGCGGCGTTTGCTGCGCATGGGCTCTTCGCGCGAAGCGCCAACGTGCAAAATGAAATCGACCCTGCCGCTGTTCAGCAGGAACTGGCCCAGTGCAGTCAGCACGCCACCGGTGGAGGCGCGAAATCGGACGTGCGGGTCGCCGGCATAGCCAATCGCAAGCCGTTCGGCTGCTCCCCAGACGAGGTCATGTTCAGCTTCGCTTGTATGGCTTGCCGGTTGCGCGCCTTCGATGCGCGTGCCTGGGCAAACGGCGTTAATCAGTTCCAGGGTTGCTGAAGAAAGTGGGGTGTTGACCAGGGGGCGTTCCCGCCCCTCAGGCGTGAGGACGATGCTGATTTGCTCGGGCGCGGCCACTGCGCGGCATAATCCGCAGCCGATACACAGCCCGTTTTCGACGATTTCTGCAACGCTTAGGGTCATCAATGCTGGCCTATATCAGTGGCGGCTTACCCAGTGCTTGGACGCCGCCTATTGGGTGTGTAAGGATCTCCCTGGCGAGATGTTGTGCAAACTGCGTGGGTTTCGCCGTTCAGCATAAGCAGCCCGTACCTGGACCGCCCAGCCGTTTCTCTTGATGCAGAGGCATGCAAAAAAATTATGGGATCTGCTCGCCACCATCCTCCCTCGATGAAAGCGTTGATAGCGTTCGAGGCCGCCTTTCGTCTGGGTTCAATGACCGCCGCTGCCCAGGAGCAAGGAACCACGCAACCGGTGATTTCGCAGCGCATCCGCGTGCTGGAGGAGAGTATCGGGCGAGTGCTGTTCGATAGGTCGGGTAACCGGCTGTCGCCAACCGACCAGGGACGATTCCTCTACGGCGAGCTGTCCAGCGCGCTTGCCAGCATCAACTCGGCGGTGGAAACGCTTCGCGACGAGGCCTGCGACGTGCAGCCGAGCCTGATGATCGCCACCCATTTCGGCTTTGCCCATGCCTGGCTGCTACCTCGGCTGAGCGATCTGCAGCAGGCGTTTCCCCGTTATAGTTTCGAGATCACACCGGTGGACTCCGATTCCGCCCTGGAGATGGCCGAGGCGGATATCACCATTCGCTTTGGGCAACTGACCGGTGCCCGGCCGCACGAGATTCAGCTTGCCCGGGAAGAGGTTTTCCCCGTTTGCAGCCCCGCGTTCGCGCAACGCTTTGGCCTGGCGGACCGGGTGAATGAGGACGTGCTGGCGCGAGTACCGATGCTGCACATGGATCAGAACAATCCTCGCTGGCTCGACTGGTCGCGCTGGTGTTTGCTGGCCGGGCTCGCGCCTGTGCAGGACGCCGCGAAGTTCAAATTCAACAACTACCCCCTGTTGCTCGCTTCCGTTATGCAGGGGGAGGGCATGGCTCTGGGCTGGTCCGCGCTGGTGCAGCAGTCGATTACCGACGGTCGCCTGATTGCCTTGCTGCCGCGGGTGACCCGGAGCGATTACGGCTATTTGTTGGCGAGCAGGCACCGCAACAGCAGCCTGGTTAAGCCGGTTATCGCGTGGTTCCAGAGTGCCCTTTCCGGGGCTTGAAGGTCGCTCCTACCGCCCATGGATAAGTAGTAGAAGACAAGGCCGCGCAGGTTGCAGTCCTGGGCGGCCCTAGGTGCTCAACGAGTGGCCTATTCGGCGATTTGCAGCTTGCGGGCTTCGGTGTAGAAGTAACGCAGCTTTTCGTACTCGAAGGGCGAGTTGAGTTGGCCGTAGCGGAAGTTGACCGTGGAACGTTGGTCGACCACTTCCAGCAGGGTAATTTCCGGGTGATGTACGCTGACTTCCGCGACGTTGAGGAAGTTGATCTGGTTCTTGGCCGTGAAGTCCACCACCAGACCGCCGGTGTCACGCAGGTTGGAGGGGCCGAGCACTGGCAGCATCAGGTAAGGACCGTCCGGCAAGCCGTAAAAGCCGAGGGTCTGGCCGAAATCTTCCCTTTGTTTGGGCAGGCCCATTCTGCTCGCCGGGTCCCACAGCCCGGCTACGCCGAGCGTGGTGTTGAGCAGCAGGCGGGCGCCGGTGTTCATCGAGCGCTTGCCCTTGAACTGCAGCAGGCTGTTGAGCAGGCTCGGGACGTCGCCCAGGTTGCTGAAGAAGTTTGTCACGCCGCGCTGCACCAGCGTCGGGGTGACGTAGCGGTAGCCATCGACTATCGGCAGAAATACCCACTCGTCGAAGCGGTAGTTGAAGTGGTAAACGCGGCGGTTCCACGACTCGAGCGGATCGTAGACATTCAACGCGGTCAGCGTTGCGCGCTCGAACTCCTCCTGATCCAGCCCCGGGTTGAACTGCAAGTGTTTCATCGGTTGTTTGAAACCGTCTTCATCCGCCTGATCCTGTTGCGCCTGGGCCAGGCCGCTGGTGAGCAGGAGGGCCAGCAAGAGGGCTTTCTTGGAAGGCTTAACCACGGAAGAACTCCAGCATGGCGTCGCTGTTGACGCGATAGTTGAGGTTGCCGCAGTGTCCGCCCAGCGGGTAAACAGTCAGGCGATCACCCAGGGTGCGACGCAGGAAACCAAGGTCGCCGGCCCCTAAAATGATGTCGTCGGCGTTGTGCATCACCGCGATCTTGTCGCTGCTTTTCAGGTAATCCTCCAGGGCATACAGACTGACCTGGTTAATCAGTTGGGTCAGGCTGGTGCCGTCATAGCGCGCACGCCACATCGGGATCAGATGCTCGGTGATGTAGCAGTCGAAGTCGCACTGCAGGGCGCGCTTGAAAAAAGGTGTGAGATTGGTGCCTTCCTTGATCGGGTAGCCGACTGGGGTAATCAAGCCGCGCCGGTTGATCAGGTCTGAGGTGAAGGCGATGTCGGCGGAGGAGAAGCGAAATATCGCGCCGATCAGCATGGCCATCTGCTCGTCTGTCAGGTGTTCCCTGGATTGCTGGAAGTCTGCGAGGAAGGCGTCGTTGACGTCGATGTAGCCCTTCTTCTGGAAGTAGCGAGTGAGCTTGGCCAGCATCAACTGGTAGAAGGTCGTGCTGTTGTTGACGCCCTCGACCTGGGTTTGTACCAGTTTGTTGAGGTTGCTGATCGAGGTATAGAGGTTCACCGGCGGGTTGAGCAACAGCACGCGCTTGAAGTTGAAGCTGCGGCGGGTTTCGTCGAGCTTGCTGACGAAGGCGGCTTGCAGGGCGCCGAGGCTGTAGCCAGTCAGGTGGTACTCGCTGATTGCCAGGCGCGGGTGTTGCGCGCGCACGGCTTGCATGACGCGGTACAGATCATCGGCGTCGTCGGGTGAAAACCCCGGTGTAGCGAAGCGCGAGGCGGAGGTCATAAAGTCGTAACTGGTGGGCGAGGACAGCTGCACCACGTGATAACCGGCGCCGTAGAACAACTTCTTCAAGTACTCCGGCGTGCTGCTGGCGTAATGCGCACCTGTCCCGGCGATGATGAAGATCAGCGGTGCTTCGCCTTTTTGCTGAGCCAGGCGGTAACGCAACTTGGTTACCGACCAGAAATTCTCCGGCACTTCAAATTCGCGCTCGGGGCGCAGTTTGACCTGGTAATCGTCCTGGTCGATATCCGCATCGGCTGGCAGGATAGGGCGCAACTCCGCGGGCGTGGTGGCGATGGTCGCCTCGAACGGATTGCTCAGGGGGTAGCCATAGCTCTGCACATCGATGTCGGCCGCCCACAGCGGCGCAGCAAGGACTAGACCGCTAAGCAGGGCGGCGAGACGGCGATAAAACGGCATGACTGGATCCCGTAAGAAGAGGGCGTACTGGTGGATGTCCGGGTTATGACAACGGCAAACGGAGCGAGTGCCGATCAACTTGACTGGGCCGCGAGATCCTCTAGCGCCGAGCCTGTCAGACGATACCCCGTCCAGCCATCCTGTGGTTGTGCGTTTAGGCGCTGGTAGAAGCCGATCGCCGGCTCGTTCCAGTCCAGCACCCCCCACTCCAGGCGGCCGCAGCCGCGTTCCAGCGCCAGGCTCGCCAAGCGACCGAGCATGGCCTTGCCCAGCCCCGTGCCGCGTGAGCTGGGGCGTACGTACAGGTCTTCCAGGTAGATGCCGGGCTTGCTCAGCCAGGTCGAGTAATTGTGGAAGAACAGGGCAAAGCCGGCTGGCAGGTCATCCACCTCGCCAATCAGCACCTCGGCGTAGGGTCGCGCGCCGAACAGGTGCGCAGTCAATTGCTCGGTTGTGGCGACAACCTGATCGCTGAGCTTTTCATACTCGGCCAGTTCGCCGATCAAGGCCAGGATCAGCGCAACATCATCGCGTCGCGCTGGGCGGATATGTAGTCGGGACATGCTCGCTCCTTGAGAGGGTGAAGAGGGCGATCATGCCGGGTTGCAGTACCGTCCGGCAATGCTTATAGACATGGTTTTCTGCCCGTAGGGGCTGGATAATCCTGGGCGCTGTTCCACTGTCCGGAGTCTGCTATGTCCCGCCGTTTACCCGTGATCATGCTGTTGATCGCTGCCTCATTCTGTGTGGCTGGCAGCTATGGGCTGCGGTTTACCCTGATCGAGAGCGACCACTGGCTGGCGCTGTGTGTCCAGACGCCACAGCGTTGGGCGTGTGAGTTGCGCGCCGGGCTGGGCTGGCTGATCCATGTCCGGCTGTTGGCCTGGTCGGCATTGCTGGCTGCCCTCTTGGCGCAGGTTTTCCCTGGGCCTCGGGGCTGGTGGCTGGCGGCGCTGGGCTTGCTGTTGGGCTTGCCGGCGCTGGTGTTGTACAGCGCTAGCCTGGCGGTATTCGCGGTAGTGCTGGGGTTGTTGCGTCTGGTGCGTCGGCCTCGGCCAATGGTCGGGGTTGTCTGACGATTCGCTGCGTCGCGGGGCGGCGCTGAGTTAGCCAGCCGCGCCCTAGCGCAGCGGCTAGCAGGCCGCTGACCAGCGCCCAGGCGAGCGCTTGCAGATTGCCCAGGGTTTCCTGGTACAACTGCGGCACTATGCCGGCACCGATCAATAGGGCGAGCACGGCCAGTTCATTGCGTGGAGCACGGACAGGCCGGCACAGGTACACCAGAGCCGGCAGCAGCAAGGCGGCGCTGGGGAAGCTGCGGTAGCGCGCATCCACCACCAAGGCCAGCATCATCACCGCCCCGGCAAACCCCGTGGCGAGCAGCCACCAGGCGCCACGCTGATCGAGCCAGGCGAACAGCCGGGCGCGCCAGCCGGATCTGCCGGCCAGGGCCAGGCTGGCATGGCTCAACACCAGTAGGTTCAAGCTCAGCAGGGCGGCGGCCCACAACCATTCACCGGCAAAGCGGCTGGTGACCCAGCTCTGTTCGCTCCATAGACTTATACAGGCGGCGCCGATGGCGGCCAGCAGCGGTTGCAGCAATGCCGCGCGGATCGATCCTGGCCGCCCGGCGAGTAACAAACTGCCGAAGAATACCCCAGCGCTGATTGCCAGCCAGAGTGGCCAGTGCGGCAGGTTGGAGACCGCTCCGGTGAGGATGGATTTGTCGCTTCGGTCGGCGTCGAACAGGCCCCAATAGCCACCGACGGCACCTTCGCTGATGCGCTTCCAGGGTTGGTCGAAGGCCTCGATCAGGTTGTAGCGCCAGCCGTGCTGTTCGGCCATCGTGACGAAACCACGGATGAACTTAGCCTGATTGACGCGACTCGGTAGCGCCGTCTCGCGTTGCCTGCCCTCGCTGGGCCAGCCGGTTTCGCCGATGAGGATGTGTTTGGGGGCGAAGCGTTTGGTGAACAGCTGGTGGACCCGGGCAACCTGAGCCAGTGCCGCATCGATGCCCGCCGGCTCGTCTTCCCAATAAGGCAACAGGTGGATGGTGAGAAAGTCCACGGCTGGCGCAACTTGCGGGTGTTTCAGCCAGAATTCCCAGACGTCGGCATAGGTCACCGGTTGCTCGACCCGGCTTTTGACCTGCTCGATCAGTGCGATTAGCTGGGCTGGGGTGACTTCCTTGCGTAACAGGGCTTCGTTGCCCACGATCACCGCCTCGACCACATCCGGGTAAGTGTTGGCGGTCTTGATCAGGCTGTCGATTTCAGTCGCGGTAGCCTGCGGGTCACGGCTGACCCAGGCCCCGATGAGCAGCTTGAGGCCATGCTTGCGGGCCAGCTCAGGCAGCGCTTCCAGACCCGTCACGGAGTAGGTGCGCAGGCATTCGAAGCGTTCGGCAAGCAGCGCCAGGTCGGCATCCATGCGTTCCGGGCGCAATGCCAGGGGCTGGTCGAAAGGCGATTGATGCTTGTCGAAGGGTGTGTACGAGGCGCATTGCAGCTTGTGTGCAGGCGTCGCGCTGTTTGCGAGTTGTACCGGCTGACCCAGGCCATACCACAGTCCGGCAAGTGCCAGCAGGCCCAGGCAGCAGGAAAAAAGATAGGCAACGACGGTAAGGCGAACGGTGGAAAGCATGGTCAGCTGCGCGAGATGGCAAGGCCTCGCATATTAGCGGAGCTGTGATCTCTCTGTAAGTTGTTCATCCAGGCGGAGCATCGGAGACGCGGGCGCAGCCAGTTGTGCGGGAGGCGCTTGAAAGCGCTGGGTGAATTTGACAGGACGATGCTGGCGGCTAATGTGACTTGCGCGGAGCAAGGAAGTGCCGCGCCGGTCACATGGTGACTCGAGCTCACTTACATGGAGTGTTTACGATGCGTAAAAGCTATATATCTTCTGTGCTTTTTGGCGTTCTGGCTGCTGCATCCCTGGCGGTATCTGCCGCTGAAACTGCAAAGGCGACACCAGATAAACCAGCAGCGGTACAGGTTGCTGAGGTCGGTAAGGTCAATCTCAATAATGCCGATGCGCCGACTCTACAGCGCGAGTTGAGTGGTGTTGGCGAGACGAAGGCCAAGGCGATCGTGGCGTATCGCGACGCCAATGGTTCCTTCGCCACGGTCGACGAGCTGCTGGAGGTCAAGGGCATTGGTGTAGCTATTCTGGAGAAGAATCGCGATAAGTTAACGGTCAATTAACCTGCACTGTGAATGAGAGAGGCCGGTCAGTGACCGGCCTTTTTATGGCTATGTCTCAGTGATGTGTTGGCCGCAGCTTTTCGGGTGGGTTAGCGGCGCGGGGCATAGCGCCGAAAATCAGCTGCATCATTGCCGCGTCGCGTAACTCACTAAGTGGCGATCGGCGTGCTGATCATGCTGGGTTGCGGCGCAGCTGACCGAGTAACAGCCAAGAGCCTTGTGCCATGCAACACGCTATTGGGACGCCAGACACAAAAAATCCCGCGCGAGGCGGGACTTTT
>JBFKAF010000030.1:0-14314 GCA_041621735.1 Pseudomonas sp. | reverse complement strand
TGCATAACAGTGCCCAGTCGCCGACGCGCATCCAGGCTTCCGTGAGCAGCCAGCCCATGGCGCCGATGATCAGCAGTGCACCGAAATAGTAGGCGACGTGCGCCAGTTGCAAGCTGGCGCGGGTTTGCGGTTGCTGGCGAAGGAAGGCCAGCAGCGCCTGGTCCTGGCCGGGTTGCAATACCCCCGCTTGGACGGCGCGGGTGAGGTCGGCGGCATCGAGCTTGAGGGTCATGTGTAGGGCTCCGTTTCCCTAGCAGGCCGTTGAAAAACTACTGCACTCGGCTATGCAGCGTTGGAATCGGCCTCAAAATGCTCATTTACACCACGTAAACTGCGCTTTTTCGGCCGATTCCGTCTTGCCTAGCCTTCGCTCGCTACATTTTTCAACGGCCTGCTAGTGGACTGCGGGTCATCCTGCACGAGTCACAGTCGCCGCACCGAGTGCGCGGGCACAAAAAAGCGAAGCCGGCTGGCTTCGCCTCATTTCACTAGCAAGCCTTAGTGCTTGCGCGGAACCGCCTTGAGCAGCTCGTCCGGCGGCATCTCGCAGTTGATCTTGCGTCCCAGCAACGCCTCGATACCCGGCAGGGCGTAAGCGTCGTCTTCGCTGGCGAAGCTGATCGAGGTGCCGCTGGTGCCGGCACGGCCGGTGCGGCCGATGCGGTGTACGTAATCGTCCGGATCTTCCGGCAGGGTGTAGTTGATCACGTGGCTGATGGCATCGACATGAATACCGCGACCGGCGACATCGGTGGCCACCAGCACGCGGATCTTGCCTTCGCGGAAGCCCTCGAGGGTCTTGATCCGCTTGTGCTGCGGCACATCGCCGGACATCTGCGCGGCGCTGATGCCGTCACGGCTCAGGCGCTCTTCGATGCGCCGCACCTCATCCTTGCGGTTGGCGAAGACCATCACACGGATCCAGTCGTTCTGCGCAATCAGGTTGTACAGCAGCTTGTACTTGTCGCTGGAGGCGACCATGTAGACGTGCTGCTCGACGGTGTCGCTGGCGACGTTTTCCGGCTCGATCTCGACGATGGCCGGGTCGACGGTCCACTGCTTGGACAGGTTCATCACGTCGTCGGTGAAGGTCGCGGAGAACAGCAGGGTCTGGCGTTCGCCCTTCATCGGGGTTTGGCGGATGATCTGCCGCACTTGCGGGATGAAGCCCATGTCGAGCATGCGGTCGGCTTCATCGAGGACCATCACCTCGACCATGTCCAGGTGCACTTCGCCGCGCTGGTTGAAGTCCAGCAGGCGTCCCGGGGTGGCTACCAGGATGTCGCAGAAGCGCGATTCGAGCAGCTTGAGTTGCTTGTCGAAGTCCATGCCGCCGACGAAGCTCATGACGTTGAGCCCGGTGTATTTGGTCAGGTCCGCGGCGTCCTTGGCGATCTGCACCACCAGCTCGCGGGTCGGCGCGATGATCAGCGCGCGCGGCTCGCCCATGTAGCGCTCTTTCGGCGGCGGGGTCTGCTGCAGCTGGGTGATGATCGAGATCAGGAAGGCCGCCGTCTTGCCGGTGCCGGTCTGGGCGCGGCCGATGGCGTCCTGGCCTTTCAGGGTGAAGCCAAGCACCTGGGCCTGAATCGGCGTGCAATAGGGGAAACCGAGGTCGTGGATGGCATGCATCAGCTCGGGGGAAAGCTTGAAGTCATGGAAACGGGTCTTGCCTTCCGCCGGTTCTACGGCGAAGTCTTCCAGCTTCCAGTTGTCCACGGGCTTGCGCGTGCGCTCGCGGCGAGGCTTGGCGGCCTTGGTTTTGTCGTCGCGGGGTGGCTGGGCCGGATTGCTGGCGGCGCTGACGTCACTATTAGCTACGGACGGCTCATGGGCGGCGCGGGCGGGCGTGGCAGTGTGACTACGTTTTTCGCGGCTGGCGGTGCTGGCGTCGGCTGCTGTTGGAGTAACGGGTTGGCTGGCTGGGTTGAGCTGCTGGCCCTCGGCTTTGCCGAACATCTTCTTGAGTGCTTTGAGCACGGTCATCTCATTAAGTGGTTAAGGAATGAACGGCTGCCAGTGTAAAGCAAGAAGCCGGCGCGGCGAAGTACCGTGGCCAGAGGGCGCTACCAGGCAGGCGCGTGGCCCTGCTCAGGGGGGCATGGCTGTTGTCGGAGGGGCGCTCAGGTTTCCGGCAAGCGGCGGAACAGTCGCCGCAGGGGTCAACTGCAGAGGCGGTTGCGACCCTGGCGCTTGGCCTTATAGAGCGCGCTGTCGGCCCGGGCGATCAGGCTCTGCAGGCTGTCTTTTGGCTGCATCATGGCCAGGCCGATGGAGGCGGTCACGCCCGGTAAGGTGCCTAGCGGTGAATAGAAGGAGGTGACCTGGTGCAGGCCCTGGCGCAGTCGTTCACCAATACCCCGGCCGTCGTCTTCGCCTCTTTCCGGCAACAGGATGACAAACTCCTCGCCCCCGTAGCGGGCCAGGCTGTCCTTGGGGCGTAGCTGGGCACGCAAGGTGTGTGCGACCAGGCGCAGAGCGTAGTCGCCGGCGAGATGGCCATGTTGGTCGTTGTAGGCTTTGAAGTGGTCGACATCCAGCATCAGCATGCACAGCGGTTGTTTGTTGAACGCGCAGCGGGTGCTTTCGCGCTCGAATACATATTGTAGCCAGCGGCGGTTGAAGGTGCCGGTCAGGGTGTCGATATTGGCGTTCTGCTCGCTGTCGAGAAGGATTCGATTGCCTTGGCGCACTCGCTTGCACAGCAGTTCCAGCAGGTTGTGTATCAGCTGTGGCGACTGCTGGAACAGGTTGAGCAAGGACTCACGGTGCAGGCGCAGCACGCTGCTGGGTTCGCTGGCAACTACATACGCCGAGGGGGGTTGGTTGTCGACGAAACTGATTTCGCCTGCGCAGTCACCGACATTCAGGGTGCTGACCGGCTGGTTGTCCAGCGAGCCGAGATAGACCTGGCACTGCCCCTTGAGCAGCAGGTAGAGGTACTGATTGCGGTTGAAGGGCGAGAGGAGGATTTCGCCAGACTCCACGTCGCAGGCACGAAACTCCTTTAACAGTTGGTCGATACTGTTGCTGGCGACGTTGTTGAACAGTCGCAGTTGCCGGATTTGCTGCAGGTCAGCCTGCCAGTGGGCGATTTTCATCGCAATCGCAGGCGGCACTGTCTGCGCGAAATGGGTGGCATTGCCAACGCTCCTTGTCGTATCACCGAACACCAAGTGCGACAGTATTCCTGCGGGATGGAGCTGGCAATCCTAAGCCCAAGACCACTGACCGATGGTCGGGTCGAAGTGAATACCTCGTCACAAAAGGCAGGGCGGCATTGTTCAGCTAGCAGCTGTTGAGCGGGCCATGCAGTCCTTGGCAAGCACCCGCGTTTAGCTTTTGAGCGCCACTCGGCGCGACGGACCGTCGGCCGGGCGTGCAAGTGAACTGAGCGGCGCTGGGGGCGCGGGTTATTCGCTCAGGCGTTCGCTCAGCCAGGTGCCTATGTCGTGGATCTCGCCCGGCAAGACTTCGTGGGCCATTGGGTATTCCTGCCAGGCGACATCGATCCCGCGCTCGGCCAGCCAGTCATGCGCGGCTCGGCCCATGCTCGGCAGCACCACGTCGTCCAGAAGGCCATGCAGGCAATAGACGGGCAGCACGCGTTTGCTCGCATCCAAGTGCAGGTCGTCGCTGAACGTCGGGGCATAGGTGGACAGCGCCAGTACGCCACCGAGCGGGCCTTGCCAGCGCAGGAAGGCGGTGTGCAGGACCACGGCGCCGCCTTGGGAGAAACCGGCGAGAAATATCCGGGCCGGGTCGATGCCGCTGTCGCGCTGCGCTTCGATCAAGCCGATCACTTGCTGCGCCGAAACCTCCAGCTGCTCGCGGTTGATCGCCCGGGCCGGGCTCATGGCCAGGATGTCGTACCAGCTGGGCATGGCCCAGCCACCATTAATAGTCACCGCCTGGGTGGGTGCCTGGGGCAGGACGAAGCGTGTGCTGCGCAGACTCACCTGCAGCGCCTCGGCCACTGGCATGAAGTCATAACGGTCGGCACCCAAACCGTGCAACCAGATGACACAGGCGTCGGCGCTAAGTGGGGGCTGAAGAATCAGAGGGTCGCTCATGGGGGCTCCGGTGTGGTGCGGGCGCGCTTATTGTGTGCGCCGATTTTTCCAATGGGGTGATCAATTTGTGAAGAAGATGTCGCAAGGTTACAAGTTCTGCTCTTGACCTGCCCGTATGGTGAACATGGCGATGTGCTGGTACGGGCTTTGCTTTATCAACTAGGACTGGTGACGTATCCCGGTAGCGGTAACACTGCTAAGCGAATGGGTACGGAACAGGCAGGAAGCCATGTAATGGGGTTCCAAAGAGCTTCGTCACGCGCTGCTGGAGGTTGGGCGAATCACGCTCAGTCCCTGATCCCATTCGAGCAATGGGTGGCGGGTGAATGAATAGCTGAGAAAGCAATCTGCTACTAGACTCTCGAATAGGCCTGATCCCGGTTGACCGAGTTGCTGCCAACACGGTCAACGTGCCCCACAAGGGTACGGTGCTAGGGTCGAGACTCCAACACAACAAAAGCAACTGGAGGTTTTAATGAAGATGGTGAAATCCACCCTGGCTGTGCTGACCACAGCAGCTGTTCTCGGTGTTAGTGGCTTCGCTCAAGCGGGCGCTACCCTGGACGCGGTACAGAAGAAA
Organism: Pseudomonas sp.; assembly: GCA_041621735.1. Taxonomy (GTDB): domain Bacteria; phylum Pseudomonadota; class Gammaproteobacteria; order Pseudomonadales; family Pseudomonadaceae; genus Aquipseudomonas. The sequence goes on along the minus strand of JBFKAF010000030.1, from coordinate 9,661 downwards.
GGTTTCGTTCAGTGTGGCATCAGTGATGGTCTCCCAGGCTTCTCCTATGCGGATGCCAAGGGTAACTATCTGGGGCTCGACGTTGACGTGTGTCGCGCCGTGGCAGCTGCCGTATTCGGCGACGCAACCAAGGTCAAGTTCAGTCCGCTGACCGCCAAGGAGCGCTTCACCGCGCTGCAGTCCGGCGAAGTCGACATCCTCTCCCGGAACACCACCTGGACCAGTTCGCGTGACTCGGGCCTGGGCCTGAACTTCGCCGGCGTCAACTACTACGACGGTCAAGGCTTCATGGTGAACAAGAAACTTGGCGTCTCCAGTGCCAAGGAACTGGATGGCGCGACTGTCTGCATCCAGGCCGGCACCACCACCGAACTGAACCTCTCCGACTACTTCCGTGCCAACGGCATGAAGTACACCCCGATCACTTATGACACGTCCGACGAGAGCGCCAAGTCGGTTGAGGCCGGTCGCTGCGACGTGCTGACTTCCGACCAGTCGCAACTCTATGCACAGCGCATCAAACTGGCTGCGCCGGATGATTACGTGGTGCTGCCGGAAGTGATCTCCAAGGAGCCGCTGGGCCCGGTGGTTCGCCAAGGTGATGAAGAGTGGTTCGACATCGTGCGTTGGTCGCTGTACGCAATGGTCAACGCCGAAGAGATGGGCATTAACTCGAAGAACGTCGAGGAAATGGCCCAAACCACCAAGAACCCGGACATCGCTCGTCTGCTGGGTGCAGAAGGTGAGTTTGGTAAAGACTTGAAGCTGCCGAAAGACTGGGCGGTGAAGATCGTCAAGCAAGTGGGTAACTATGGAGAAAGCTTCGATCGCAACGTCGGTGCCGGCAGTGCACTGAAGATCGAACGTGGCCTCAACGCCCTGTGGAACAAAGGTGGTCTGCAATACGCACCGCCGGTGCGCTGACTGTCTTGCTGGCGTCCCGTCCTGAGGCGCCAGCAACGTTCTGATGACGTGAACCCCTTGCCCGCACGTGCGGGCAAGGGTGTTCCAAGAGGGCTCCTATGCAAAATACTGCCAATAATTCGCACCCAAAGGGTTCGGTCTGGACCGACCCCAAGGTTCGTGCATGGCTGTTCCAGATTATTGCCGTCATCGCCGTCGTGGCGATGGGTTGGTACCTGTTCGACAACACCCAAAGCAACTTGGAAAAGCGCGGGATCACCTCCGGCTTCTCCTTTCTCAGCAACAGTGCCGGCTTCGGCATCGCCCAACACCTGATTGATTACAGCGAGAGTGACACCTACGGACGGGTCTTTGTCATCGGCTTGCTCAACACCTTGCTGGTCTCGGTGATCGGCATCGTGCTGGCGACCTTCCTCGGTTTCATCCTCGGTGTTGCCCGGCTGTCGCCAAACTGGCTGATCAGCAAGATGGCTACCGTCTACATCGAGACCTTCCGCAACATCCCGCCGTTGCTGCAGATATTTTTCTGGTACTTCGCGGTCATGCTGTCGTTGCCGGGGCCGCGGCAGAGTCTGGGGGTTGGCGAGACGTTCTTCCTCAACAGCCGCGGCCTGTACATGCCGGCACCGAGTCCCACCGACAGTTTTGGCACCTTTATCGGCGCCTTGCTGATTGCAATCATCGCGATCGTGCTGCTGGGGCGCTGGGCGAAGGCCCGCCGGGAGGCGACCGGTAAGGTTTTCCATGTGTCTATCGCTGCGGCGCTGTTGATCATCGTGCTGCCCGGCATGGCGCTGCTGTTTGCGGGTAATCCCCTGCAGTGGGAAACACCGGCCCTGAGCGGGTTCAACTTCCGCGGCGGCTGGGTGATGATCCCCGAGTTGATCGCCTTGACCCTGGCCCTGACCATCTATACCGCAGCCTTTATCGCCGAGAACGTGCGCTCCGGCATCATGGCAGTCAGTCACGGTCAGACCGAGGCCGCGCGCTCACTGGGTTTGAGCGGCGGTATTACCTTGCGTCTGGTGATCATTCCCCAGGCGCTGCGGGTGATCATTCCACCGCTGACAAGCCAGTACCTCAATCTGGCGAAGAACTCCTCGCTGGCGGCTGGCATCGGCTACCCGGACATGGTCTCGCTGTTCGCCGGTACGGTACTCAATCAGACCGGACAGGCCATCGAGGTGATCGCCATCACCATGAGCGTGTATCTGGCTATCAGCATCAGTATTTCCATGCTGATGAACTGGTACAACAAGCGCATTGCGCTGATCGAGCGGTAAGGAGCAGCCCATGCAGACTCATACGTTCAAACCCGATCTACCGCCGCCGCTGCTGAGCGTCGGTGTGCTCGGTTGGCTGCGCGCCAACCTGTTCTCCAGCTGGTTCAATACCCTGCTGACCCTGTTCGCCGCCTATCTGGTCTGGCTGATCGTGCCGCCGCTGATCCAGTGGGCGTTTATCGAGGCCGACTGGGTTGGTACCACGCGTGCCGACTGCACCGGCGATGGCGCCTGCTGGGTGTTCATCCAGCAGCGCTTCGGCCAGTTCATGTACGGCTTCTATCCGACCGAGCTGCGCTGGCGGGTCGACCTCACCGTGTGGATGGCGGTCATCGGTGCCGCACCGTTGTTCGTGCCACAGATGCCACGCAAGGCACTCTACGGACTGTGCTTTTTGGTTGTGTATCCACTGCTGGCCTACTGGCTGCTGCACGGTGGCTATTTCGGGCTGACCAACGTACCCACCACCCGCTGGGGTGGCCTGATGCTGACCCTGGTGATCGCCTCGGTGGGCATCGTCGGCGCTTTGCCGCTGGGCATAGTGCTGGCGCTCGGGCGGCGTTCGGAAATGCCGGCGATTCGTGTGCTGTGCGTGACCTTTATCGAGTTCTGGCGCGGCGTACCGCTGATCACCGTGCTGTTCATGTCTTCGGTAATGTTGCCGTTGTTCCTGCCGGAAGGCTTGAGCTTCGACAAGCTGATGCGCGCGCTGATCGGGGTGATCCTGTTCCAGTCGGCCTATATTGCCGAGGTGGTGCGCGGCGGCCTGCAGGCCATTCCCAAGGGTCAATATGAAGCGGCCGCTGCCATGGGGCTGGGCTACTGGCGGATGATGGGCCTGGTGATTCTGCCGCAAGCGCTGAAGCTGGTGATTCCGGGCATCGTCAACACCTTTATCGCCCTGTTCAAGGACACCAGCCTGGTGATCATCATCGGTCTGTTCGACTTGCTCAACAGCATCAAGCAGGCCACCACCGACCCGGCCTGGCTAGGCATGGCCACCGAAGGCTATGTGTTCGCCGCCCTGATTTTCTGGATCTTCTGTTTCGGCATGTCCCGCTACTCCATGCATTTGGAGCGCAAGCTGGACACTGGCCACAAGCGTTAGGAGTTTTGTCATGAGTGAAGCTATCAAACAGTCGATCAGCGCCGCGCCGGGGATCATCCAGATGGACGGCGTGCACAAGTGGTACGGCCAGTTCCATGTACTCAAAGACCTCAACCTGAACGTGCAGCAAGGCGAGCGTATCGTGCTCTGCGGCCCATCCGGTTCCGGCAAGTCCACTGCCATTCGCTGCCTCAATCGTCTGGAAGAACACCAGCAGGGGCGTATCGTCATCGACGGTACCGAGTTGACCCACGACCTCAAGCACATCGAGGCGGTGCGCCGCGAAGTGGGCATGGTGTTCCAGCACTTCAACCTGTTCCCGCACCTCACCGTGTTGCAGAACTGCACCCTGGCGCCGATGTGGGTGCGCAAGATGCCCAAGCGTGAAGCCGAAGAAGTGGCCATGCACTACCTTGAGCGCGTGCGCATTCCCGAGCAGGCACTCAAGTACCCGGGGCAACTCTCCGGCGGTCAGCAGCAGCGGGTGGCGATTGCCCGCGCGCTGTGCATGAAGCCGAAGATCATGCTGTTCGATGAGCCGACCTCGGCGCTCGACCCGGAAATGGTCAAAGAAGTGCTGGATACCATGGTCAGCCTGGCCGAAGACGGCATGACCATGCTCTGCGTGACCCACGAGATGGGCTTTGCCCGTACCGTGGCGAACCGGGTGATCTTCCTCGACAAGGGTGAGATCGTCGAAGAGTCCGATCCGGACACCTTCTTCACCAACCCGAAGAACGAGCGTACCCAGTTGTTCTTGAGCCAGATTCTGCACTGAGTACCCGCTGTACTGAAAAAGGGAGCTTGCGAGCTCCCTTTTTCATGGCTTGTCGATTGCTATCGGTGGGGCGGCCGTGAGCCAATCCGTTGCGGCCAAGGCCGTGTTTCAACTCGAGGCACGCATGCGCCGACGGAAAGCGCCCGGAGCTTCCCCGCAGAGCTGCTTGAACAGCTTGGCAAAGGTTGCGCGGTCGGCATAACCGACCTGTTCGGCGACTTGCTCCAGCGAGCGCGCCGGGTTGCGTAGCGCCGTCTGTGCGGCGCTGATGCGCAGGCGTTGCAGGTATTCATTGGGTGTCAGCCCCGTGCTTGCCTTGAAGCGCCGGAGCAGGGTGCGCGGCGAGCATGTGGCCTGCGCGGCCAGACGACTGAGGTCGATCGGCTCGGCATGATGCCGCTGCATCCACTGCAGTAGCGGGCGGAGCTGGCTATCGCCGGGGTTGGCGGGCGGCAGCAGTGGCGCGAAACGCGACTGCTGGCCACGCGGCGTGTCGAATACCAGGGCATTGGCGACCTGTTGTGCGAGCCCGGCTCCGGCATGCCAGGCGATCAGGTACAGGCACAGATCCAGCCCGGCCTGGGCGCCGCCGGAACTGAGCAGGTTGCCGTCGTGGCACAGTAGTTCATCGATTGCGAGCCGTACCCGAGGGAAGCGCTGGCGAAATTGCTCGGCCAGCGCCCAGTGCGTGGTCGCCCGGTGGTTATCGAGCAAGCCCGCGGCGGCGACCAGGAAGGCGCTGCTGCACAGGCTGGCAATCTGTTGGCTCGCGGGGCGCTGTACCAGCCAGGTGATGAGCGCGGCATTGGCGCGCAGGCTGGTATCGATGGCACTGCCGGTGGCGGGTAGCAAAAAAAGGTCGGCACTGGCGGCCAACTCTAGGCCTCCGTCGACCTGGATGCGGGCAAAGTTCAGATCGACCGGCTTTGCATCCAGGCTGCAGCGCTGCAACTTGAACAGCGGTTGCCCGGCCAACTGATTGGCCAGGGCAAAGGCATCGCAGGCCATGCTCAGGCTGGAGCAAACCGTTTGCGGGCAGACGTAGAACGCGATGCTGAGCATGGCGACTCGAGTGGATGAATGATTTGGCGATTTATGACACAAGGTTGGCGTATACGCCAATCGCGTTTTGCCTGAGTGGCGACAATACTGCATGCAGTCTTTCCTGCGGAGTGCTGCCCCATGAGTCATCCCAATGCCGAGCTGATTCGACGCTTCTACCAGTCCTTCCAGCAACTGGACGCCGAGAGCATGGCGGCCTGCTACAGCGACGACGTGCGCTTCAGCGATCCTGTGTTCGAGGATTTGCGCGGCGGCGATGCGGCGGATATGTGGCGCATGCTGACGGCGCGGGCCCAGGACTTTTCTCTGACCTTCGATGCGGTCGAGGCGAATGAGCAACGCGGCAGTGCGCGCTGGGTTGCGACCTACCTGTTCAGTCAAACCGGCAACACGGTGGTCAATCGGATCGAGGCGCGCTTCGTCTTTCGCGATGGCAAGATCGTCGAGCATCGTGACCGATTCGACTTGTGGCGCTGGGCTCGCCAGGCCTTGGGTATGAAGGGTTTGCTGCTGGGTTGGACGCCACCGGTGCAGCGGGCCATACGCCGGCAGGCGGCCAAGGGCTCGGCCGCATTTCAGGCAGGCCGTTAACCGGCGCACGACCTGGGTCGCCATGCCGCCTATCTCTGCTAAGCTCGCCGATCGCATAACCGCCGCCTGGATAGTTTCAGCAATGCCCAGTCCCGTGATCGATCCGCGCCCTGACGATGCCTGCATCCCAGCCGCCAAGCCGGGCAAAGCCTGGTTCGTCTACCTCGTGCGGGCGGCCAACGGGGCCTTGTACTGCGGCATCAGCGACGACCCGCAGCGCCGCTTCCAGCAGCATCGCAGTGGCAAGGGCGCGCGCTTCTTTTTTTCCAGCCCCGCCGTGGCCCTGGTGTATAGCGAAGCTTGTGAGAGCAAAGGCGAGGCGCTGCGCCGTGAGCGGGCAATCAAGCGCCTGGGCAAGCCGGCCAAGGAGGCGCTGGTATCTAGTGGTCTGTTTGGTTAATTCAGTTAGTCAATTTCGGCGCCTGAGGTCCTGATACTGCGCCTTGGCTCAGAACCTTAGGCATCCGAACTTGAGTTAACCAAGTAGCCGCACAGGCCACTCGCGGTAGTCTTATCAATGTGCTTGATGGCGAGCTATCACGCTGCTCGGGTAGGCCGCTGTGGTCCTCGCGAGTAAGCTGGCGGTTTAGCCCTATCGCTGCGGAGCCTGTCATGCACGAGTTGATCCTGCACCACTACCCAACCTCGCCGTTTGCCGAGAAGACCCGCCTGCTGCTGGGGTTCAAGCAACTGTCCTGGCGTTCGGTGCTGATCCCGGCGATTATGCCCAAGCCGGACCTGACCGCCCTGACCGGCGGCTATCGCAAGACCCCGGTGTTGCAAGTCGGCGCCGACATCTACTGCGACACCGCCCTGATCGCCCGGCGTCTGGAGGTGGAAAAAGCCATCCCGGCGCTGTTCCCCGAGGGGCAGGAATTCAATGTCGCCAGTTTCGCCCAGTGGGCCGATTCGGTGGTGTTCCTGCATGCGGTGAGCCTGGTGTTCCAGCCAGAATCCATCGCCGCGCGTTTCGGCAAGCTGCCGCCCGAGTTCCTGAAAGCCTTTATTGCCGATCGTTCGACCCTGTTCAACGGCGGTCTGGCCACGCGCTTGCCGGCCGAGCAGGCCAAGCACCAGTGGCCGGCGCTGCTGACGCGTCTACAGCAGCAGTTGGAGCGAGAAGAGGGCGATTTCCTGTTTGGCGAACCCTCGCTGGCCGATTTCGCCATGGCCCATCCTCTGTGGTTCCTGCGCGGTACCCCGGTGACCGCGCCGCTGGTCGATGACTACCCGGCCGTCGCCGCCTGGCTGGATCGGGTACTTGGTTTCGGTCACGGCTCACATGCTGAGATGAGCGGCGAAGAGGCCGTCGCGGTGGCGCGGGACGCCACGCCCGCAGCGCTGCCGGATGAACAGTTCGTCGACCCCAACGGTTTCCAGGCCGGTCAGGCGGTGGCCATCTCGGCCGTTGACTATGGTGTCGACCCGATCGAGGGCGAACTGTTGTTCAGTGGCCGCGAAGAGCTGATCCTTCGCCGCGAAGATCCACGCGCCGGCATCGTGCACGTGCATTTCCCGCGTATGGGTTTCCGTATCGAGGCACGCTAGCGGTTAGTCGGTTCAATTGAGCTGGCGACTAATCCGGGGTCGCCAGGCGTAACCTGGGCAGTTGTCGGGCCAGGGCCTCGAAGTGCGCCAGGCTCTCGTAGCACAGCACCACCTCGCCAGCCGAGCGACTGTACCAGGCGTCCGCTGCGCCGCAGTTGCTCAGGCGCAGGGTTAGTTCGCGCGGCAGTCGGTAGGTTTCGCTGACTCGCGCGGCGATGGCCTCCACTACGCCGGAGCTGCGGATCTGCTCGAGCAGGCGCGGGCCGTCATTCAGGCGTGTGCTTGGTGGGTCGTAGATCACCCGTAGGCGATGTTGCTGCGGCGAACCCGGTGCTCGTCCGTACTGCTGCTCGACCCAGGCCAGGGCCTTGCGTACCTGGCTGTACTCCTGATCGCAGTACAGGGCGCGCTCCACCGGCAGCCCGGTGATCTGCGGTACCCATTCCAGCACATCCGGGTCGCTGCCATAGATCAGGCACGCCAGGTTGTAGAAGCGCTGCGCGTCCAGACCATGACTGTCCCAGGCATGCACCTCTTCGTTATCCGGCTTCGGTCGTCGCCATTCCAGGCGCCAATAGTCGGCGACATCCAGCAGCTTGGCGTATATGTCAGCGTCGTTTTGTCGTGCATAGGTGAGAAACAAACTGATGAAGCCGAGCTGGTCGGCGGCATCTTCCTCGCGGCCGAGCACGGGCAGGTCGAGCTCGGCGATCAGCAGATGCCCGGTCTCGTGCAGCAAGGTGAATTCGGCATTGGCGGCGACGAAGCGGGCACTGTCGTTGCGCAGCGCCGCCAGCGGAGGCTCCTCGGCGGCCTCGACCTGCAGGGCCAGACACAGGGCTGCCGATGCGGCCAAACGCTGCAAGGCCGTGGCGCCGACGACTGGGAAGCAAGGCAATCTCATGCCGGCTCCTTGTGGAGCGTGGCGGTCGATCCATTAACTCTAGCTCAGTGAGCCATTACGGCGCTCCGTGCAGAAGCGCCGCGCTGCAGCTTCAGTCCTTGCGGCGCTTGAGCTGGTCGGTCAGTTGCGTTGGTAGGTTGCGGATGATCAGGGTGTCCTGGGCTTCGTCGTACTCGATCTTCGAGCCGAGCAGGTGCGATTCGAAGCTGATCGACAGACCTTCGGCGCGCCCGGTGAAGCGGCGGAACTGGTTGAGCGTGCGCTTGTCGGCGGGAATCTCCGGCGACAGGCCGTAATCCTTGTTGCGGATATGGTCGTAGAACGCCTGCGGGCGCTCTTCGTCGATCAGCCCGGACAGCTCCTCCAGGCCCATCGGCTCGCCTTGCTTGGCCTGGCTGCTGGCGTAGTCGACCAGGGTCTTGGTCTTCTCCCGCGCCGATTCTTCCGGCAGGTCCTCGCTTTCCACGAAGTCGCTGAAGGCCTTGAGCAGGGTGCGGGTTTCGCCGGGCCCGTCGACGCCCTCCTGGCAGCCGATGAAGTCGCGGAAGTACTCCGAAACCTTCTTGCCGTTCTTGCCCTTGAGAAAGGAAATGTACTGCTTGGACTTGGCGTTGTTGCGCCACTCGGAAATGTTGATCCGCGCGGCCAGGTGCAACTGACCCAGGTCGAGGTGCTTGGCCGCGGTCACGTCCAACGCATCGTTGACCGCCACGCCCTCACTGTGATGCAGCAGGGCGATGGCCAGGTAATCGGTCATGCCTTGCTGATAGTGAGCGAACAGCACGTGGCCGCCGGTGGAGAGGTTGGATTCCTCCATCAGCTTTTGCAGCTGCTCGACGGCCTGGCGGCTGAAGGCGGTGAAGTCCTGATTGGCGTCGAGATAGTTCTGCAACCAGCCGCTGAACGGGTAGACCGCGGAGTCGTCGTGGAACAAGCCCCAGGCCTTGCCCTGCTTGGCGTTGTAGCTCTCGTTGAGGTCGGCGAGCATGTTTTCGATGGCCTGCGAGGCGCCCAGCTCGGTGTCGCGGGCATGCAGCACGGCAGGCGTACCGTCGGGTTTCTTGTCGATCAGATGGACGATGCAATGGCGGATCGGCATGGGCGCTCTCTATGAAATCGGTTAAGCAGTGGATGGCGCGCAGTTTACCCGACCTGCTGGTCCTGGGTCGCCCGTCGCCGCTGCAAGGTTTGCAAGCGTTCGATCACATAGCGCAGGTGCATGTGCAGGTCGTACAGCTCGTTGGAGTAGGACAGCGGCACCTCGACCTTGGCCAGTTTGTCCTGCAGGCGCTCCAGGCGCTCGACTTCGGCGTCCAGGCGTTCCGGCAGGGTCCCGGCGTCCAGTTGCCGGTCGATCTCGCGCAGGTATTTGTACCAGTGGTAGATGCGCGCGCGGATGCGCCAGCGATACAGCGGGCCGACCGCCTTGAACAGCGGAATCAAGATCATCAGCAAGGGGATCA
>JBFKAF010000029.1:0-14373 GCA_041621735.1 Pseudomonas sp. | reverse complement strand
TTGCGCGCCTGTGCATTGCTTCGCGTGAAAAGATCATCGCCGAAACGCTTGCGGCAATTCATAAGCACTTGCCAGTAGGTGTTGTTGAGCAGGCGGCAGACCCAGCCAATGCGTCTGAGTGGCATCTGGTTGACGATGCCGAGATTGAGGAGATGTTGGCGGCGCGTAGGCTGGTGCGAAAGTTGCGTGAGGTCTGTGGTGCGTTCGAATGGCGGACTTGCGCCCAATTGAACAGTGCCACTGGTGCTCAGGCTAAGGGCGGGGAAAGTCCGCTCTCGTTGGATTTCCTAGTGCGCACATTGCAGGTAAAGCTGCATCTGCGTGAGCAGGCGAGCAGCGTGCGTGAACTGTTCTATTCGGCGGCGGCCGGCGCCCTTGAGCGCGCCCTGCTGGAGTATTTCAAGCAACTGGAGCGGACCTTTGTCCATTTCCAGATTGAGCCGCGCAGTACCCCGGTTACACGGCCTATTGGAGAGCAAAGCAGGAATAAAATCAGCGCAACGTCACCCACGCCGTACCAGGCGATTAGGCATTTGTCGGCGGCCAGGAATGCCAGTAACGAAGTCCTGGTCTCGATGACAGCGGACACCGCATCGCTGCATCAGGTCTTGGCTGGCTTGCTGGCATCCAGTCCGCCGACCCACGGATGGACGGCGGAGAATTTTCTGCGGGAGTTGAGCGCTGCCGGCGCCACTCTGTCGGGTCGCCAGCGGGATGACGTGGCTTTGGTTGCTGAGCTTTTCCAGTCTGTCGATCAAGAAGTGGTCATCGCCGAGGGCCTCAAGCCAGCATTGCGTCGCCTGATGCTTCCCATCGCCCAGGCCGCCGCGCTCAATCCGCAGGCATTTGCCGATCCCGAGCATCCGGTGCGCGCCACGCTGGACAAGCTGATGCGGCTCTGCGATCTGTCCGAGCCACCCAACCGTGCCCTGGAAAGCCGTGTACAGCAATTGATCGACGGAATCGTCAGCGATTATCGCGGTGACAACAGTGTGTTTACCCGCTACGACCAAGAGCTGGAGGAGTTGCTCGCGGTGCAACAACGGGCGTATCGAAACAATGCCGAGCGCGTTCTGCAATTTCATCGCGCTCGAGATAAGTTGGAGCTCGCGCGCGGACGGGTCGCTGGCGAGCTCTCGGCGTTGTTCGGAGCCCATATACCGAAAGTGCTACTCGACTGGCTGGATGTGGGATGGCGTGAACTGCTGGTTCTCGAACTGCTCAGGCAGGGGGAGTGGGGGCGTGAGTGGCTGGAAGGATTGGGCCTACTGCGCCAGCTAAATACGTGGTTGCAGATCCAAGCCAGGCCGGGTAGCGATGGCCGCCTTGTCGACCGCGTCGAGCGGGCCTACGAAGTGGGCCCGCTATTGGAGGTGTTACGCACGCGCATGGAGAGCCTGCTCCCCGGGCAGTATCGGCACACGCCGGTACTGCAGCAGTTGCAGCAGCAGCTTCTAGGTGATCAGGCGGTGGAAATGACCGAGTTACCTGAACTCGTAGCCGATACCCCGCCGCTCGATACCGACCCTGCCCAACAACGTTGGCGCCAGCGGGTCGAGCAATTGCGTGCGGGCAACTGGCTGATGACCGACAAAGGTCAGTATCTTCAGATGATTTGGGCGAGCCCGGCTACCGATCATTATGTCCTGGCTGATCGTCAGGGACGTGAAGCCGGCAACTTCAAAGGAGAGGAGCTGGTGGGGCAACTTGCCAGGGGGTGGATCGGTGTGCCGGCCCCAGGTGAGAGCGATGTGGTGCAGGACAAGCTGGAAAGCATAGTTGGCAAGCTTTACCGTGATATTGCACATGTGCGCAGCCATGACGAGCTGACTGGTTTGCTCAACCGGCGCAGTTTTGAAACGACGGTGGCGCAGAGCCTGGCATCCAGTGAGTGCTTTGCCTTTATCTATGGGCACATCGACCAGTTCAGTTTACTGAACTCCAGCAGTGGCCCCCTGGCCGGTGATGCCTACCTCAAGCACGTTGCCGCTGAACTGGAGCGTCGATTGCCGCGCACTGCGACATTGGCCCGTATTGGCGGGGCGGATTTCGCAGTGGCGCTACCCGGCACAGACGAGTCGCAGGCCTATGCGCAGGCTGAGCTTTTGCGTGCGGCCGTCGACGCGAATGCCTTCGAGTGGCAGGGGCATTCGCATAACATCACCATGAGTTTTGGCATTGTGCTCAAGCGCGAGCGGCACGATGTCATCAATGTTTTTTGCGATCTACAAACGGCCTGCAACAGCGCCAAGGAATCAGGCCGCAACCGCATCCATGTCTACCAGGATGCCATCGATGGTGCGCGTACCGGGCTGATGGCCATTGCCGGGCGCGTGGATGGCATAGTGGAGCGTGGCGAACTCAGTCTGCGCGTCCAGCAAATCGCACCGGCCCAGTTGCAGCATGATCAACTGCCCCATTATGAAGTGCTGCTGGTGATGCAGAACGAACTCAATCTGTTGGACTTTATCACCGCCGCAGAGCGCTATAACCGCATGGTTAAAGTCGATCGCTGGGTGCTCAAACGGGTGTTCACAGAGCTGGAGCGCTATCCGGATTTTTGGGCGCGTTGCAGCGGCGTGTCGATCAATCTCTCAGGCAGTAGCCTTAACGACGACAAGTTGCTGGACTTTATTGAGGCACTGTTCGAGCAGTGCGCGGTTCCCCCGGAGAAAATATGCTTTGAGCTCACCGAGACGGCGGCGGTTGCCAATCTGACTAAAACCGCCGATATGGTGCGTTACCTGCAGAGGCTGGGCTGCACTTTCTCGATCGATGATTTCGGCACCGGATTCTCGTCCTACGAATACCTCAAGCGGTTGCCAGTGGACTACGTGAAAATAGACGGCAGTTTCGTCAAGGAGATCGAGCGCTCGCCCAGCGATCTGGCCATGGTCAAATCGATCAACGAGATTGCCCATGTCTTGGGTCGAAAAACTATCGCCGAGTACGTGGAAACCCCGAGTATCCGGGCGCGTCTAGCCGAGCTGGGTGTCGACTACGTGCAGGGCTATGGCGTGGAGCGTCCACGTTCTTTGAGTGGATGCTTGGCGGCGAGTTAGTCGGCAGGAGGATGCAGTTGCATGCGTGGAGCGCTGTGAGCGTCGCCCACATTCGGCCCGATCTAAGTCGGGCCGAATGTGGGGCGACGGTTGATCATTCAGCCGAGTGCGCGTGGCCGAACAGCTCTTGGGTGAAGCGTACGCGCGCTTCGGCATCTTCCTGTACGCCTTTTGCCTCCAGTTCGGCTATGCGCGCTTCCACCGCGTGAGCCCGATGGGTGAGCCCGCAATCGTTGGCGATCTGGATGTTCAGGCCGGGGCGCGCATTGAGCTCGAGAATCAGCGGGCCTTTTTCTTGGTCAAGCACCATGTCCACGCCGATATAGCCGAGGCCGCAGAGCTCATAGCATCCGGCTGCCAGTTTCATGAAACCGTGCCAGTTAGGCAGTTGCACGCCATCCACCGCGTTGGTGGTGTCGGGGTGTTTCTTGATCTTGTTGTTCAGCCAGGTGCCGCTCAGGGTCACCCCGGTGGCCAGGTCGACACCGACACCAATGGCGCCCTGGTGCAGGTTGGCCTTGCCACCAGACTGGCGGGTCGGCAAACGTAGCATGGCCATCACCGGGTAGCCCTTGAGCACGATGATGCGGATATCCGGCACGCCTTCGTAGCTGATGCTTTTGAAGATCTGATCGGGGGTGACGCGATACTCGATCAATGCCCGGTCACGGTGTCCGCCGAGGGAGTACAGGCCGGTCAGGATGCTGGAAATCTGATGCTCGATTTCCTCATGGCTGATGATCTTGCCGGATACGGTTTTGTAGCGCTCCTCGAAGCGATCGGCAATCACCAGAATGCCGTCACCGCCGGCACCCTGTGCCGGCTTGACGACGAAATCGGTGCGCCCGCCGATGATCTCGTGGAGCTTGTCGATTTCTTTCTCGGTGCTGATCACGCCATACATCTCCGGCACATGAATACCGGCTTCGATGGCACGTTCCTTGGTGATGATCTTGTCATCGACAATGGGGTAGAGGTGCCGTTTGTTGTACTTCAGCACATAGTCCGCGTTACGCCGATTGATGCCCATGATGCCTTTGGCTTCAAGGGCCTTCCAGGTTTTCCAGAGACCTAGCATGCTCAATCCTTAAGGAAGGCTTTGAAACGGAACAGCTCGGTCAGGCGATAGCCGCGATAGCGCCCCATCGCCAGCATGAAGCCTACCAAGATCATCAGTATGGCTGGGAAGGTGAAGACGAAATACAGCACCTCCGGAACGCTCATCAGCATGTGTGCCAGCGTCGCCGCTACCAGCGTACCGATGGCGACCTTAAAGGCATGGCCGCCGCCGCGCTCTTCCCAGGTAATCGACAGGCGCTCGATGGTCATGGTCAAAATCACCATAGGGAACAGGGCTACCGACAGGCCGCGTTCCAGGCCAAGCTTGTGACTGAACAGGCTGATGACGGCAATCAGCACCACTACAAAGGTCAGTACCACCGATAACCTGGGCAGCATCTGTAGTTTCAAATGTTCGAGGTAGGAACGCAGCGACAGGCCCAGGGTGGTAATTACCGTGAACAGTAAGATACCGAAGCCCAGTTGGGTTTCGCGGAAGGCCAGGGCAATCAGTACTGGGGTGAAGGTACCGAGGGTCTGCAGGCCACCGAGGTTGCGCAGGATCAGAATCACCAGCACACCAATCGGGATCACCACCATGATCTGGAAGGTTTGCTGAGTGGAAAGTGGCAGACCGTACAATGAGTATTCGAGGAAGCCGGCGTCGGTGTTCTCGTCGGTCAGCTTGGCCAAGCGGATGGCGTTCATCTCGCTATTGCTCAGGCTGAAATTGACTTGCGCTTGCTTGCCGCCTTCGAGCTTGACCAGTTCGCCGTCGCCAATCCACCAGACCAGGCGGTCGGCTGGCAAACCCTGCTCACCGTTCTCCAGGTTGAAATACAGCCACTTCTCACCGTTGAAGCTGCGCATCCACAGTTCGGGGCTTTGCTGGATGTCGGCCGCCAAACGAATGGTATGCACGCGCTCCATTGGCACGTGGGCGATGGACAGCAATAACTCGATGGCCTTGGCTTTGTTGGCGGTCGTAGCGTCGCCGCCCAGCAACAGTTTGACGTTGTCGTCATTGCTGTTGTTGATTCGTTTGACTGTCTCGCTGATGAAGGTTTCGACGTCCGCCGAATGCTGGCGGATAGGTGCGAGCAGGGCGTCGGCGGCAATCTTTTCCGCGCCTTCGACCGGGATGCTGTCGCGGAAAATTGGCCCCTTGGCTTTGCTTTGCTCGCCGCTGTAGCGCTTGGTTAATACCAGGCGATAATAGAGCGTTTGCTTGCCGCTGGCGCGGCGCGCAGACCAGGTGACTTTACGGTTGCCGTCGGCGCGATTGATGCTCACGCCGTAGTTGTTCGAGATAAAACTCTCGTTAAGGCTGACGTAGTCCTGGTTCAGCGGCGGCACAAACATCTGCAGTTTGACCGGCTCGCGAGGGTTGGCCTGGAACTCGACTTTGGCGTCGATATTCCACAGGTCATCCGTTTCATCTTCGGTTATAGGGATGCCGAGAATGAAGATTTGATAAGCCGTAATCAGAATGCCCAGGCTCACCAGGAGCGTGATCAGGACTTTCAGATGCAGGTTAAGAGAGCGCATGGGCATTACTCGCCAAGGTTTGCGTCAGTGGCACAGCCAGGTTTCCCTGCTGCGTATTTAAGACTTGGATCGACCAGTGCACTGAAACGTTTGAGCGCCTCGGAGCCAATCAACAGCGGATATTGGAATGCACTGCGGTCAGTCAAGTTCACTTCGATCGTGCGTAGAGCTTGTCCCATGCACACATCCAGTTCGATGACCGGGCGTGCAGTGTAGGTTTTCTCTTCATCCGGATCATAGTCACCGGCGCGACGTTTAATTTTGCTGATGCGCGCCAGTGGGCGCTCAATCGGGCTTGCATGGGCTTCGTCTATAGCCAGATAGAATTTCACCCAGGTTTCTCCATCGCGCTTAAAGCGTTGGATATCCCGGGCACTCAGTGAAGCGGTCTTGGCGCCGGTGTCGAGTTTGGCGGCGACCTCTAATTTGAGGTTAGACAGATTCGCGTATTCATTAAGACCATAGACGGTCTTCTCCGCAGCGAGGCTTAAGTCGGGCAAAAGCAATAGGCAAAGTAGAGGGGAGAAGGGCTTGAGTCTCATAAGTCCTAGCGGATGTATCGCATTAATTGGATCAAAAAAGATCGGCGGGCGCAGCGCTACAGATCCCTGTACTTAGCTTGGAGTTTAGCAAGCATGCTGGAAATGCTCAGCCAAGTAAAAGCGGACAGCATTCTACCATGCCGTTTTTCCGCTGCGACAGGCACTTACGGCCTTTCTGTAAGCTGGCTTGTTAGGTGCAAAATTTCTCGCGCCATGAAGATTGTCGACAGTGTTGCGTTGAATGTTGACATGATTGGCTTATTGGCGTAATTTTTTCGAAAAATACCCGTTGAGTGTCGACAGTATGGCGAAAGCGATTGAGGTACCCCACGCTACTCCAGATGACACGGGAACACTCTCCGAGCATGTTTTTCGGCATATTCAGGCTGCCATTGTTCGAGGGGAAATCGCCCCGGGCAGCAAGATCTCCGAACCTGAGCTGGCGCGTACCTATGGCATCAGCCGCGGTCCGTTGCGCGAGGCGATCCACCGGCTGGAAGGCCAGCGCTTGCTGGTGCGTGTGCCACATGTGGGCGCGCGAGTGGTGGAGCTCAATCAGGCTGAACTGGTCGAACTGTATGAAATTCGTGAGTCGCTGGAAGGTATGGCCTGCCGCCTGGCGGCCGAGCGCATGACTCAGGCGGAAATCGACGAGCTGCGTCGGGTGCTGGAAACCCATGAACGAGATGAAACCTTTCAGGCCGGGCGCGGCTATTACCAGCAGGAAGGCGATTTCGACTTCCATTACCGAATTATCCAGGGCAGCGGCAATCGCACCCTGAGTCAGATGCTGTGCGGCGAGCTGTACCAGTTGGTGCGTATGTACCGCATCCAGTTCTCCGCCACGCCGAATCGGCCGCGTCAGGCTTTCGCCGAACATCACCGCATTCTCGATGCCATCGCCGACCGTGATGGCGAGTTGGCCGAGTTGCTTATGCGTCGTCACATCGGCGCATCCAAGCGCAATATCGAGCGTCATTATCAGGACGCGCAAACCAAGACAGCTAAACCCAGAGGTGAGTCATGAGTTCGCTTTCCAAACAGAACAGCCCCGGCCAGCGCTTCCGTGATGCGGTCGCCGCAGAGCATCCGTTGCAGGTGGTCGGCGCGATCAACGCCAACCATGCGCTGTTGGCCCAACGTGCCGGTTTCAAGGCCATTTACCTGTCTGGCGGCGGCGTCGCGGCCGGCTCCCTCGGTCTACCGGACCTGGGCATCACCGGCCTGGACGACGTGCTTACCGATGTGCGGCGGATCACCGATGTGTGCGACCTGCCGCTGCTGGTGGATGTCGACACCGGCTTCGGCAGTTCGGCGTTCAACGTCGCGCGTACGGTCAAGTCGATGATCAAGTTCGGTGCCGCGGCGATTCATATCGAGGACCAGGTCGGCGCCAAGCGCTGTGGTCACCGGCCGAATAAGGAGATCGTCACCCAGCAGGAGATGGTCGACCGGATCAAGGCCGCAGTGGATGCGCGCACCGATGACAGCTTCGTGATCATGGCGCGCACCGATGCCCTGGCGGTCGAGGGCCTGAACTCGGCACTGGATCGTGCCGCAGCCTGCATCGAAGCGGGTGCCGACATGATCTTCCCCGAGGCGATCACCGAACTGGCGATGTACAAGACCTTCGCCGAGCGCATCAAAGCCCCGATTCTGGCCAACATCACCGAGTTTGGCGCCACGCCGCTGTACACCACCGAGGAGCTGGCCGGCGTCGACGTATCGCTGGTGCTCTATCCGCTGTCGGCTTTCCGCGCGATGAATAAGGCGGCGGAGAATGTCTACACCGCGCTGCGTCGCGACGGCACCCAGAAGAACGTGATCGATACCATGCAGACGCGCATGGAGCTGTACGAGCGCATCAACTACCACGCCTTCGAGCAACACCTGGATGCGCTGTTCGCCGCCAAGAAATAGCCGGCCGCAGGCCTCAGGCCTGCGCACAGCAAGAAACAACCGGATTAGATGAGGAGAGATACGCGATGAGCGCCGAAACCACCACCCCAGGCTTCAAGCCCAAGAAGTCCGTCGCCCTGAGCGGCACCGCCGCCGGCAACACCGCCCTGTGCACCGTCGGCCGCACCGGCAACGACCTGCATTATCGCGGCTATGACGTTCTCGACTTCGCCAACCGCTGTGAGTTTGAAGAAATCGCCCACCTGCTGGTGCACGGCAAGCTGCCCAACGTCGCCGAACTGGCTGCCTACAAGGCCAAGCTCAAGGCCCTGCGCGGTATTCCGGCTGCCCTCAAGGCGTCCCTCGAGCAGCTGCCGCCGTCCGCCCACCCGATGGACGTGATGCGCACCGCCGTGTCCGTGCTGGGCTGCGTGTCGCCGGAGAAGGAAGACCATAACCACCCGGGTGCCCGCGACATTGCCGACAAGCTGATGGCTTCCCTGGGTTCCGCGCTGCTGTACTGGTACCACTTCAGCCACAACGGCAAGCGCATCGAGGTGGAAACCGACGACGACTCCATTGGTGGTCACTTCCTGCATTTGCTGCACGGCGAGAAGCCGCGTGAGTCCTGGGTGCGCGCCATGCACACCTCGCTCAACCTGTACGCCGAGCACGAATTCAACGCCTCCACCTTCACCTCGCGGGTAATCGCCGGTACCGGCTCCGACATGTTCTCCTGCATCGCCGGTGCCATCGGCGCCCTGCGCGGTCCGAAACATGGCGGCGCCAACGAGGTGGCTTTCGAAATCCAGAAGCGCTACGACAATCCGGACGAGGCCGAGGCCGACATCCGTGCCCGTGTCGAGAAGAAGGAAGTGGTGATCGGCTTCGGCCACCCGGTGTACACCGTGGCCGACCCGCGCAACAAAGTGATCAAGGACGTCGCCCGCGAGCTTTCGGCTGAGCAAGACAACACCAAGATGTTCGACATCGCCGAGCGCCTGGAAACCATCATGTGGGACATCAAGAAGATGTTCCCCAATCTCGATTGGTTCAGCGCCGTCAGCTACCACATGATGGGTGTGCCGACAGCCATGTTCACCCCGCTGTTCGTGATTGCCCGCACCTCCGGCTGGTCGAGCCACGTGATCGAGCAACGCATCGACGGCAAGATCATCCGCCCGAGCGCCAACTATGTCGGTCCTGAAGACCTCAAGTTCGTGCCGCTCAAGGATCGCCCTTAATCATGAGCAGTCCGATGAACACTCAGTACCGTAAAAACCTGTCCGGCAGCGTGCTGGACTACTTCGACACCCGCGAGGCGGTCGATGCCATCGCCCCTGGCGCCTACGCCAAGCTGCCGTACACCTCCCGTGTGTTGGCCGAACAGCTGGTGCGCCGCTGTGATCCAGCCGCGCTGACTGATTCGCTCAAGCAGCTGATCGAGCGCAAGCGCGACCTCGACTTCCCCTGGTACCCGGCGCGTGTGGTCTGCCACGACATCCTCGGCCAGACCGCACTGGTCGACCTGGCTGGCCTGCGTGACGCGATTGCCGAGCAGGGCGGTGACCCGGCCAAGGTCAACCCGGTGGTGCCGACCCAGCTGATCGTCGATCACTCCCTGGCAGTGGAGCATGCCGGTTTTGATCCGGATGCCTTCGACAAGAACCGCGCCATCGAAGATCGCCGCAACGAGGATCGCTTTCACTTTATCGAGTGGACCAAGACCGCGTTCAAGAACGTCGACGTGATCCCGGCCGGCAACGGCATCATGCACCAGATCAACCTGGAGAAAATGAGCCCGGTGATCCAGGCGCGCGACGGCGTGGCCTTCCCTGACACCTGCGTCGGCACCGACAGCCACACTCCGCACGTCGATGCCCTGGGCGTGATCGCCATCGGCGTCGGCGGTCTGGAGGCTGAAACCGTGATGCTCGGTCGCGCCTCGATGATGCGTCTGCCCGACATCGTCGGTGTGCAGCTGACTGGCAAGCGCCAGCCTGGCATCACCGCCACCGACATCGTCCTGGCCCTGACCGAGTTCCTGCGTCAGCAGCGCGTGGTCGGTGCCTGGGTCGAGTTTTTCGGCGAAGGTGCCAACAGCCTGACCATTGGCGATCGTGCGACCATCTCCAATATGTGTCCGGAATACGGCGCCACAGCGTCGATGTTCTACATCGATCAGCAGACCATCGATTACCTCAAGCTCACCGGTCGCGAGCCGGAGCAGGTAGAGCTGGTCGAGCACTATGCCAAGACTACCGGCCTGTGGGCCGATGCGCTGGTTACCGCCGAGTACGAGCGGGTACTGAGCTTCGACCTGTCGACCGTGGTGCGCAACATGGCTGGCCCGTCCAACCCGCACAAGCGTCTGCCGACCTCGGCATTGCATGAGCGCGGGATTGCCGACGGAGCCAAGCTGGCAGCCGCCCAGGCCGAGGAGGCCGAGGGCCTGCTGCCCGACGGCGCGGTGATCATTGCCGCCATCACCAGTTGCACCAATACCAGCAACCCGCGCAACGTAGTGGCCGCCGGCCTGGTGGCGAAGAAGGCCAACGCGCTGGGCCTGGTGCGCAAGCCCTGGGTCAAGACCTCTTTCGCTCCTGGCTCCAAGGTCGCCAAGCTGTATCTGGAGGAGGCCGGCCTGCTGTCGGAAATGGAGCAGCTCGGCTTCGGCATCGTCGCTTACGCCTGCACCACCTGTAACGGCATGTCCGGCGCGCTGGACCCGGTGATCCAGCAGGAAATCATCGACCGCGACCTGTACGCCACCGCCGTACTGTCCGGCAACCGCAACTTCGACGGGCGCATCCACCCCTACGCCAAGCAGGCCTTCCTGGCCTCGCCGCCGCTGGTGGTGGCCTATGCCATCGCCGGTACCGTGCGCTTCGACATCGAGCAGGACGTGCTCGGCCATGACCAGGCCGGCAATCCGATCACCCTGAAGGATCTGTGGCCGAGCGACGAGGAGATCGACGCCATCGTCGCTGCCTCGGTGAAACCGGAGCAGTTCAAGCAGATCTACATCCCGATGTTCGACCTGGGCACCGTGCAGGAAGCCGAGAGCCCGCTGTACGACTGGCGACCGATGTCCACCTACATCCGTCGCCCGCCGTACTGGGAAGGTGCGCTGGCCGGCGAGCGCACGCTCAAGGGCATGCTGCCGTTGGCGGTGCTGCCGGACAACATCACCACCGACCACCTGTCGCCGTCCAACGCCATCCTGATGGATTCGGCCGCGGGTGAGTACCTGCACAAAATGGGCTTGCCGGAAGAGGACTTCAACTCCTACGCCACCCACCGCGGCGATCACCTGACTGCGCAGCGCGCCACCTTCGCCAACCCGCAACTGGTCAACGAAATGGCCGTGATTGATGGTCAGGTGAAGAAGGGCTCGCTGGCGCGCGTCGAGCCGGAAGGCAAGGTCATGCGTATGTGGGAGGCCATCGAAACCTACATGGAGCGCAAGCAGAACCTGATCATCGTCGCCGGTGCCGACTACGGCCAGGGCAGCTCGCGTGACTGGGCGGCCAAGGGCGTGCGCCTGGCTGGGGTCGAGGTGATTGCGGCCGAAGGCTTCGAGCGTATTCACCGCACCAACCTGATCGGCATGGGCGTGCTGCCACTGGAGTTCAAGTCGGGTACCACTCGCCTGACGCTGGGCCTGGACGGCACCGAGACCTATGACGTGATCGGCGAGCGCAAGCCGCGTACGGACCTGACCCTGGTGATCACCCGCCGTAACGGCGAGCGCCTCGAAGTGCCTATGACCTGTCGTCTGGACAGTGACGAGGAAGTGCTGGTCTACGAGGCCGGCGGCGTGCTGCAGCGCTTTGCCCAGGACTTCCTGGAGTCGGCTTCGGCCTAAGGCGCGCAGCCTTGCAATAGCCCTTGCCATCGACCCGGTGCGGCCCCCGCCCCGGGTCGATGGCAAGTGGGCGCACGAATTCAGCTTGAGGAGTCATTCCATGTCCCATGTTCCCCAGATCAAAGTGCCTGCCACCTATATCCGAGGCGGCACCAGCAAGGGTGTGTTCTTCCGCCTGCAGGACCTGCCCGAGCGCTGTCAGGTGCCGGGCGAGGCGCGTGACCAGTTGTTCATGCGCGTGATCGGCAGCCCGGATCCCTATGCAGCGCACATCGACGGCATGGGCGGCGCCACCTCCAGCACCAGCAAGTGCGTGATTCTGTCGAAGAGCAGCGTACCCGAGCATGACGTGGACTACCTCTATGGCCAGGTCTCGATCGACAAGGCCTTCGTCGATTGGTCCGGCAATTGCGGCAACCTGTCCACCGCAGCCGGCGCCTTCGCCATTCACGCCGGGCTGGTCGATCCGTCGCGCATTCCGCAGGATGGCACCTGCATCGTGCGCATCTGGCAGGCCAACATCAACAAGACCATTATCGCCCATGTGCCGGTCAGCAATGGCCAGGTGCAGGAAACCGGCGACTTCGAGCTGGATGGCGTGACCTTTCCGGCGGCCGAGATCGTCCTGGAGTTCCTCGATCCGTCCGATGACGGCGAGGAGGGCGGCTCGATGTTTCCCACCGGCAACCTGGTCGACGATCTCGAGGTGCCTGGCATCGGCACGCTCAAGGCGACCATGATCACTGCCGGCATCCCGACCGTGTTCGTCAATGCCGAGGACATCGGCTACAGCGGTAGCGAACTGCGCGAGGCGATCAACACGGACGCCAAGGCACTGGAGAGGTTCGAGCTGATCCGCATCGCCGGAGCCCTGCGCATGGGCTTGATCAAGACGCCTGAAGAGGCGGCCAAGCGTCAGCACACGCCGAAGATCGCCTTCGTCGCGGGGCCGAAGGACTACGTCGCCTCCAGCGGCAAGACGATCAGCGCCGGTGAAGTGGATCTGCTGGTGCGCGCGCTGTCGATGGGCAAGCTGCACCACGCCATGATGGGGACTGCCGCGGTGGCCATCGGTGCCGCAGCGGCAGTGCCGGGTACCCTGGTCAATCTCGCCGCCGGCGGTGGCGAACGCAGTGCGGTGCGCTTCGGCCACCCATCAGGGACCCTGCGGGTGGGCGCCGAGGCGCGTCAGGTCGGCGGCGAATGGACGGTGACCAAGGCGATCATGAGTCGTAGTGCTCGGGTGCTGATGGAGGGTTGGGTTCGCGTGCCTGGCGATGCGCTCTAACAGGTCGTTGAAACACTACCTACGTTATTCAACGGCCTGTTAAGGCGCGCCGTACCTCCAGATGAACAAAGCCGGGGGCAAACCCTGGCTCTTTCATTCCGCTCGTGGGTGTCCCCAGCGGCAACCTTCCTGTAGGCGCAGGCCATGCGTGCGACTCGCAAGCTGGGCCGCCCCTATACTGGATACGAGGCCGCGCAAGAAGGATGGCGTGGCCAACCCCATCAACCTGCCATCCAGGGAGATCGAAGCATGAGCGCCAATGTCGACCTGAACGCCCGGCCAGACTACGACCAGGTCCTGCAGGGTATCGCCGACTATGTCCTGGGCTATCGGGTCGAGTCCGCCGAGGCCCTGGACACCGCGCGCAACTGCCTCATGGACACCCTTGGTTGTGGCTTGTTGGCGCTGCGTTTTCCCGAGTGCGCCAAGCACTTAGGGCCCATCGTTGAGGGTACGCTCGTGCCGCACGGTGCGCGGGTGCCCGGTACGTCCTGGCGCCTCGATCCGGTCAAGGCGGCCTGGGACATCGGCTGCATCGTCCGTTGGCTGGACTACAACGACACCTGGCTGGCGGCTGAGTGGGGTCACCCGTCGGACAACCTGGGCGGCATCCTCGCGGTGGCCGACCATCTGTCGCAGAAGCGTGTCTCCCAGGGCGAGGTGCCGTTGAGCATGCGCGCGGTGCTCGACGCGATGATCATGGCTCACGAGATCCAGGGGGTGTTTGCCCTGGAGAACGCCTTCAATCGTGTTGGCCTGGATCACGTCATGCTGGTGAAGGTCGCGTCCACCGCAGTCTGCGCCAAGCTGATGGGCGCGAGTCGCGAGCAGTTGCTGTCGGCGCTGTCGCATGCTTTCGTCGACGGTCAGGCGCTACGCACCTACCGTCATGCGCCGAACGCCGGCTCGCGCAAATCCTGGGCCGCCGGTGATGCCACGAGCCGTGGTGTGCGTCTGGCCGACATCGCCATGCGTGGCGAGATGGGCATCCCCGGTGTACTGACCGCGCCGCAGTGGGGCTTCTACGATGTGTTGTTCAGCCACACCAACAAGGATCTGGCGCTGAAGCCGGAAGGCCAGCGCCAGTTCAGCTTGCCGCAGGGCTTC
>JBFKAF010000028.1:0-14732 GCA_041621735.1 Pseudomonas sp. | reverse complement strand
CTCCCTGGTCGCCGCCCTCGCCTCCTACCTCGACGCGCGCGCCGCTGGCGGGCGCTGGCTGCTGCGCATGGAAGACCTCGACCCGCCGCGCGAAGTCCCCGGGGCACAAGATGCGATTCTCAAGACCCTGGAAACCTACGGTTTCGAGTGGGACGGCGAACTGGTGCGGCAAAGCGCGCGACATGCCGAGTACGCCGCGCTGATCGAGCACCTGTTCGACCAGGGCCTGGCCTATGCCTGTACCTGCTCACGCAAGCAGCTGGAGGGCTATCAGGGCATCTACCCCGGCTTCTGCCGCGCTGCCGGACATGCCATCCACGATGCGGCCATTCGCCTGCGCGTACCCAACGCGGCCTATCACTTCAACGACCGCGTGCAGGGCGAATACCGCCAACACCTGAGTCAGGAAGTCGGCGATTTCGTGATTCGTCGCCGCGACGGGCTGTTCGCCTACCAACTGGCAGTGGTGCTCGACGATGCCTGGCAAGGCATCACCGACGTGGTGCGCGGCGCCGACCTGCTCGACTCGACCCCGCGCCAGCTGTACCTGCAGGAATTGCTCGGCCTGCCGCAGCCGCGCTACCTGCACGTACCCCTGATCCTCCAACCGGACGGACACAAGCTGGGCAAATCCTACCGCTCACCGCCGCTGCCGGCGGACCAGGCCACTGCGCTGCTGATCCGTGGCCTGCATACGCTGGGACAACGGGTGCCCAGCGAGCTTGAGGAGGCCCGTCCGCATGAGCTACTGAGCTGGGCCACCCGACATTGGGAGGCCGAGCGGATTCCGTGCCGGCGCACCCTGGACGAGGCGCAACTGCGCTGACCTGTAGCCCGGATGCAATCCGGGAAATCCACACCCCGGCAAAATCCCCGCGAATTACATCCGGGCTACTTTGCAGTGTCTCAACAGGGGCCAGTTACCTTATCCTTGCGCCCATTACTTACTCTACTCAGCAACAGGACCCTGCCAATGAACGCCCAGCTCGAAGAACTGATCGGCAAGATAAGCTCGGGCTGCATGGCAGCGGATGAAATAGCCCGCATCGCCGCGGAAGCGACCCAAGCCTATGCCGATCCACAGGCATTCCTCACGGCCAACCCGGATATCAATTACGACGATAGCTTCCCCATCCCCCTCGGCGAGTGGGTGGTAGTCGGCAGCCTGCCGGACACCGTGCTATTCCAGGCCGACAGCTACGCCGAGTTGTTCCAGCAGATAGTCGGCTCCTTCGGCCCCGACGTGAGCTTCAACATCAAGCCCAAGCAGCTGCAGAAAGTTGAACCTTTGAAGGCGCTGAACCGTATTCAGGTACAGCTCAGCAGCATGAGCCCGGAGACCCAGGGCTATGTGCTGTTGGACTTCAGCGAACCGCTGGATGACGAACTGCAAGCCGTGCTGGTGTACAGCAGCGACTTGCCACGGGTCATGGCGCTGTGCGTCGAAGTGGGAATCTATGCCGCGCCAGCCTATGAGGCGTTGAAAGCAGCGCAAGCTGCCGCGAGCGAATAGCCAGGCGCGTCGCCTATCCACTTGCAGCCCAACTTGCCATGCCGCACGTTGCTACGCAGTTCCAGCATCCCGTCGAGCACAGCGGCGCAGCTCGGTTTGCTCAGGCCCAGGTAACCTGCCAAGCGCTCTATCTGCGGTTCGAAACGGACCGAATTGGCCTGTAACCAGACCATGATGGACGCCGTAGCACACAGCCAGTGGATGTGCCTTGGGGACACAGGCCTGTGACCGCAACGCCACTTAACCGCGCAGATCACCCCCCCCAAATGTAGCCGCCGGGGTGAAGACATCGACCCGCCAACCGTTCCCCCATCTACTACGCTTAGCAAGCGATAGCCACGGCCAGCCACCCAAGCTACGGGCTTACCATCAGTCTCTGAACATTCAAACCAAAAGCAGCCCATCGCACGGTACAGGTCGTTGAGGCCGGCAGTTGACTGCCTGGGGATGGCGAGATGCCCCAAGCATTTGACGGGGCTGTGGCAACAGTACGCCTGCGCGGATCAGGCCATATCGAGCGTTTTTTCTGCGCCCGTGCTGCTACCGCCTCCTGATTGAACATGTCCACCCATAAAAAAAACGACCCCTAAGGTGAAAAATTTATTGGTGGCCAGTTTAAAACCCCACGCCCACTATCGGATCACTAAAAAAAACCAACGTGTTCAACTGACCCATCAGCCAATCGCCACAAAGCTCGATTCAAGCACTTACAGCGCACTTACACCAAGCGAGACAAAGCGCCCCTCTCGCCCCACCTAAGTAACAGAGGAATAACATGACTATAAAAATAGTTCCTGCACTGATGAGTACTCTCCTATGTTTCAGCGCCGGGGACCTCCTGGCTCAAGAACCCGATTCCTGCAAGACCATCAAATTCGCCGATATCGGCTGGGTAGATAACGCCGCCAACAATGGGCTGACCATGGTGCTGGCCGAGGGCCTTGGCTATAAGCCAAAAGCCACCATCGTCTCCCTGCCTATCGCCCTGGCATCCATCCAAAAGAAACAGATGGACGTTTTTCTGGATTACTGGTCGCCCGCCTCGGACGATACCGTCAAACCATTCCGTGACAAGGGGACCATTAAAGTCCTGGAAGAGCCCAACATGCCGGGCGCCAAGTACACCCTGGCCGTACCGACCTACCTGTTTGAGAAGGGCCTGAAAGACTTTTCCGATATCCCGCGTTTCAAAGATGAACTCAACGGCAGAATTTATGGTATCGAGGCGGGTTCAGGCGGCAACAAGCTACTCAATCAGATCATCGCCGAGAACAAGTTCGGCCTGGGTGATTTCAAACTAGTGGAGTCGAGTGAAGCCGCCATGCGTGTGGCAGTGGCCCGTTCCATCAGCAAGAAGGAGCCGATCGTTTTTCTCGGCTGGGCCCCGCACCCGATGAACCTGCAGTTTGATATGACCTATCTAACCGGCGGAGATGATTATTTCGGTCCTGATTATGGTGCAGCGACCATCTACACCATCACCACGCCTGACTATGCGCAGCGCTGCCCGAACGCGGCGAAGTTGATCTCGAACATGAAGTTCACCACTGATATGGAAGCCGCGTTGATGGCGCGGATCATGGAACATGAAAAAGCCGACGTAGTGGCTACCGACTGGATAAAGAAGAATCCAGAGTGGCTCGACACCTGGCTTGCCGGCGTGACCACCTTTGACGGCAAAAGCGGCATCGAGGCAGTCAAACAACACCTGGGGCTCTGAACCCTTAAACGCCTCGAACCGGCCCGGTTCGAGGCGTTTACAGCCCCGCACTCGGGTCATGTTCCGCGACTGCTGAAAAAGCACTCAAGCAACAACCTGCCGAGCCCCTCCTGAACGCCCATGCCGTAACCCTGAAGAAGGCTCAAGCGTACCTAAACAGGTAAACGGCGAGTGTTGACGCCCCTCTCAAACACAACCCCTTCGGCATCATGGATATCGCTCCTGCCGATCTACAGCTGACCCTGCAACGCCTTGGTGAACAGCGTGCCGTACTCGACAGCGCTGAAAGTGATCGGGTTGGTGCCCGCCGATGGGTCGACCTCGGCCATCCTGCCGACCTGCTCGATGCGTGTGTCGTCGATGCCGATCTCGCCCAGGCTATGGGGGATGCCCACCTCGCTGCGCAGCTCCAGCACCCAGTCGAGCACCCCGGCGAACCCTGGCTTGCCCAAGCCCAGGTAGCGCGCCAACCGCTCCATCTGCCCTTCGATGCTGGCCTTATTGGCCTGCAGTACATAGGGCATCAGCACCGCGTTGAGCAGGCCATGGTGAGCGTCGTACAAGGCGCCGAGCGGGTGCGCCAGGGCGTGCATGGCGCCGAGGCCACGCTGGAAGGCGGTGGCGCCCATGCTCGAGGCCACCAGCATGTGCAAGCGCGCCTCGACATCCGCGCCCTTGGCCACCGCCCGCGGCAGGTACTCCTTAACCAGGCGCATGCCTTCCAGGGCGATGCCCTCGGCCATGGGGTGGAACAGTGGCGAGCAGTAGGCCTCCAGGCTGTGCGACAGCGCATCCATGCCAGTGGCGGCGGTAACCTTGGCCGGCAGGCCGACGGTCAGTTGCGGGTCGAGGATGACCTGATCCGGAAGCATCCTCGCGTGGAAGATAATGCGTTTGAGCTGCGCGACCTCATCGGTGATCACCGAAGCGCGGCCGACTTCCGAGCCGGTGCCAGCGGTGGTCGGCACCGCCACGACCGGCGCCATGCCGGCAACCTTGACGCGCAGGCAGTTGTCGCCGATGTCCTCGAAATCCCACAGCGGGCGATCCTGCCCGGCCATCAGCGCGATGGCCTTGCCGGCGTCCAGCGCCGAGCCACCGCCAAAGGCGATCACCCCGTCGTGGCCACCGGCCTTGAAGGCGGCAACGCCGTCCATCACATTCTGCCCGGTGGGGTTACCCTTGATCGCGGAGAACAACTCGGTCTGCAGGCCGTCGTCACGGCATTGCAGCAGCGCTTTATCAAGCATCGACAAGGCCGCCAGTCCGGGGTCGGTGACCAACAGTGGCGCACGCATGCCCAGGGCATGGCAGGCCTCGGGCAGTTCGGTGATGCGTCCGGCACCGACGCGGATCGCGGTCGGATAGTTCCAGTTCATTCGGTAGTGGTTCAGATCCATGACGCGCCTCACAGCTGAGTCTTGAAGTGGAAGGATTTCGGTCGGGTCAGGTGCTCGTAACCGACACTCGACAGGCTGCAACCGTGCCCGGAGTTCTTCACTCCGGTCCAGGCCAGCGCGGGGTCGAGGTAGTCGCAGCGGTTGAGGAACACCGTGCCGGCCTCGACCCGGTCGGCCAGGGCCAGGGCGCTCTCGACGTCGCGACTGAAAATGGCGGCGGTGAGGCCGAACTCGCTGTCATTGATCAACGCCAGCGCCTCCTCATCGTCCTTGACCTTCTGGATGCCGACTACCGGACCGAAGGATTCCTCGGTCATGACTCGCATGCCGTGGTGCACCTTGGTCAGTACCTGCGGCGCCAGATACGGCGAGCCCGGTTGGTCCAACGGAAAATCGTCTGGGTCGATCTGGGTGAGTGCGCCTTGGGCCACTGCCTCGGCGACCTGCTCGCGGACGAAATCGGCCGCTTCACTGCGCACCATAGGGCCGAGCGTAGTCTCCGGATCGTCGGAACGGCCCAGTCGGTATTGCTTGACCAGCGCCACCGCCTGCTCGACGAAGGCGTCGTACAGCGCCTCGTGCACATAGATGCGCTCGATGCCGCAGCAGGACTGCCCGGAGTTGAAGAAGGCGCCGTCGATGGCGGTTTCCACCGCATGGGCGAGATCGGCATCGGCGCGCACGTAGGCCGGGTCCTTGCCACCCAGCTCCAGTCCCGTGCCGATGAAGCGCCCCGCCGCCGCCCGTTCGACCATGGCCCCGCCCGGCACCGAACCGGTGAACGCCACATGTTGCACCGCCGGAGCCTTGATCAGTTGCTCGGTATCGGCATGACTGAGGTGCAGGTACTGGAACACCCCCTCCGCCAGCCCGGCCTCGGCGAAGGCCTCGACCATGCGTTCGGCGCACAAGGGCGTCTGCGCCGAGTGCTTGAGCAGCACCGCGTTGCCGGCCAGCAGCGCCGGCAGCACGGCATTCACCGCGGTCAGGTAAGGGTAATTCCAGGGTGCGATGACCAGCGCCACGCCCAGCGGCTCACGCCGAATAAAGCGGATGAAGCCGGGCTGGTCCGGCAACCGGATATCGGCCAGGGCACTCTCGGCGATATCCGCCATATGGCTGGCGCGCTCGACGAAGCCGCGGATCTCCCCGGCGGCGTAGCGGATCGGCCGGCCCATCATCCAGCACAGCTCTTCGGCCAGCTGGCCTTCCTTGGCGGCGAAGGCGGCAATGGCCTTGCGCGCGATGGCGACGCGCTCGGCCAGCGGGGTGTGCTTCCAGACTTTCTGCGCCTGCTCGGCCTTGGCCAGGGCCGCCTCAATTTCGCTGGCCGAGGCCAGGGGACGCTCGACATACAGCGAGCCGTCGATGGGGGATAGACATTGCAGCTTGCTCATTGCTCACTCCATGGAATGCCGTTCCGATCGACCCGTAGGCTGGGGAAGGGACCTGCGTGACTCAGATGATTTCGAAGTAGCGATCCAGCTCCCAATCGCTGACATGCCGCCGATATTCACGTTCCTCCCATTCTCGGCTGGCGGCGAAATGTTCGACGAACGGATCGCCGAACAGCTCACGCGCCGCCTTGGAGGCCTTCAGCCGCTGCGCCGCATCCCACAGGGTGCGCGGCAGCGCCAACTCTTCGGGGTGCTTCTGCGCATAGGCATTGCCGACCACCGGATCGCTGGGCTGCCACTGCTGCATGACGCCGTACAGGCCGGACGCCAAGGCCACCGACAGGGCCAGATAGGGGTTACCGTCCGCCGCACCGAGGCGGTACTCCTGGCGTTGCGACTTGTCGCTGCCAGGGATTACCCGCAGCGCGGCGGTGCGATTCTCCACGCCCCAGGTGGCATCGGTCGGCGCCCAGAAACCGGGGATCATGCGCCGGTAGCTGTTCAGGGTTGGCGCCACCATGCACAGGAACTCGGGCATCAGCCGTTGCTGGCCGGCGAGAAAGTGCCGCTGAGTCTGGCTCATGTTGTGCGGCTGGGCGGGGTCGTAGAAGGCCGACTTACCGGTGCCACGGTCGCGCAGGGACACGTGAATGTGTCCGCTCTGCCCCGGATAGTCGCCCGACCACTTGGCCATGAAGGTGGCCATCAGGCCGTTGCGCTGGGCCAGCACCTTCATGAAGGTCTTGAACAGCGCGCCCTTGTCCGCCGCCGCTTCGGCATGATCGTAGGCAATCGCCGCCTCCAGCACCCCCGGCCCGGTTTCGGTGTGCAGCCCCTCGATGGGAAAATCCATGCGCTCGGCCATCTCGAGAATCTGGTGATACAACTCGGCGTGCACCGAGCTGCGGATGGTCGAGTAGCCAAACCAGTCCGGGGTGAACGGCTTGAGGTTGCGATAGCCCTTCTCGCGCACCGACTGCGGGGTTTCATCGAACATGAAGAACTCATACTCCAGCGCCGCATAGGCGTCGAAGCCCATCGCCTGACAGCGCTCGATCACCCGCCGCAGCGTGCCGCGCGGGCAGACTTTCTCGGCCTGCTGATCGAACTCGCAGATGAACAGCAACATGCCGTTCTCGAAGGGAAGCTCCCGGCAGGTATGCGCCAGCACCCGCACCGGCGCGTCCGGGTAACCGGTGTGCCAGCCGGTGTAGCTGGCATTGTCATACAGCTGGTCCTTGACGTCCCAGCCCAGCACCACGTCGCAGAAGGCGAAGCCGTGCTCAAGGGCGGAGAAGAACTTGCTGCGGCTGAGGTACTTGCCGCGCATCACCCCATCGTTATCGAAGACGCCCACTTTGATGTGACTGAGACCGCGCTCTTCGACGATGCGTTTCGCGTCCTCGATGGTTTTAACATCCCGCGGATTGAGCATATGCACCCCTGTTTATAGTTATTGCCGACCCCCGCTGTCGGCGCTGTCAGTCGACTAACCCTGGTCTTGGGCCGACGGCCAATCGGGTCGCGGCCCAAGACCGTTCCGCCCAGCCTGAGCCACGCGCCAGCGCACGCAGCACAGAGCGTCGCGGTCAGGGCCGCCCGCACCCGGTCTCAATAGCGATAGGGCGGCCCGGCTTTGGCCATCAGGGCGTTGTACTTCTTGAAGATCTCCACCACCTTGGCGCTGCGCGGGCTGGCCTTGGCGATCTCGTCCCAGAACTTGTGCGCCTCGTCCTCCACGGTCTTCCACTCGGCATCGGGAATGGTGGTGAGCTGCAGCTTGCCGCCCTCGACCCGCAACTGCGCCTCGCCGCCCCAGTACCAGTGCTGGCGGTAGTAGTGCGAACTGTCCATGCACAGTTTGAACAGGGTCTGCAGGTGCGCGGGCACCTCGGCCCACTTCTCCGAGTTGGCGAAATAGGAGCCGATCCAGGCGCCGGAGATGTTGTTGGTGAGGAAGTACTTGGTGACGTTGGCCCAGCCGACCGTGTAGTCCTCGGTGATGCCCGACCAGGTGATGCCATCCAGCTCACCGGTCTGCACCGCCACCTCGACGTCCTCCCAGGGCAGGGTCACCGGGATCACCCCGAAACGGGCGAGAAACTTGCCTGCGGTGGGGAAGGTGAAGATGCGCTTGCCCTTGAGGTCGGCCAGGCTCCTGATCGGTTCGACCGTGGCGAAATGGCAGGGGTCCCAAGCCCCGGCACCGAGCCAGGTGACGCCCTCGACCTCGCCGTAGGCCTCCTCCCAGATCTGCCGCAAGCCGTACTTCTCGAACAGCACCGGCACATCCAGGCTGTAACGGGTGGCGAAGGGGAAGTAGCCGCCGAATACCGAGACGTCCACCGGCGCGGCGATCGAGTCGTCGTCGCTCTGCACCGCGTCGATGGTGCCGCGCTGCATGGCGCGGAACAGCTCGCCGGTCGGCACCAGTTGGTCGGCGAAGTACAACTGGATCTCCATCTCACCGTTGGCCGCCTGGTTGAAGGCATCGATGGACGGCTTGATCACATGCTCGGCCAGCGCCGGACCGGCATAGGTCTGCAGGCGCCAGGTGATCTTCTTCGGCTCGGCGGCGTAGATGTGCGCCGAACCCAGGGCCGTAGCGCCCACCGCCCCGGTGGTGACCGCGGCGGTCTTGAGGAAATCGCGTCTCGTACTCATGCTGTTATCTCCAATGATGTCGATTCAGATGTCATACAACCGCATAGCACTACTGCGACCCAGCCAGGTCGGTGCAGCGTTTTCAGGTGGGTGAGCCTAGCCATCCGCGCCAGCGGATCAGTTTCCGCTGGCGTTCCTGAATTTTCTCGCTCAGCGCGCGTAGTGCCACTGGGGCAACCACAGCGCCAGTTGCGGGAAGATCATCACCAGCACCAGCGCGAGGACCATCACCAGCACGAAGGGGGTGACCGAAATGTAGATATCCCTCAGCGTCACCTCGGGTGGCGCCATGGCGCGCATGAGGAACAGGTTGTAGCCGAAGGGCGGGGTCATGTAGGCGATCTGGCAGGTGATGGTGTAGAGCACGCCGTACCAGATCAGGTCGAAACCCAGGGCACCGACCAGCGGCACGTAGAGCGGCGCGACGATCACCAGCATGGCCGTGTCATCGAGAAACATGCCCATGAGGATGAACGACAGCTGCATCATGATCAGCACCTGCCAGGGCCCCAGCCCCAGACGGTCAACGAAGAAGCCTTCGATCGCCTTGACCGCGCCGAGGCCATCGAACACCGCGCCGAAGCACAGGGCCGCGAGGATGATCCACATGAACATGCAGGTGATGCCGAGGGTCTTGCGCAGGGTTTCCTCCATCACCTGAGCGGTCAGCCTGCGCTTGACCAGGGCCGCCAGGGTCGCCGCAGCCGCGCCCACCGCCGAACTCTCGACCAGGCTGGTGATGCCCATGAGGAACAGACCGGTCATCGAGAAGAAGATGAACAACGGCGCAATGCCCGCCTTGAGCAGCCTCAGTTTCTCGCCCCAACTGATCGCCTGACGCTCCTCCTCGGGCAAGGCCGGCCCCAGGTCGGGCTGCAGGCGGCAACGAATGACGATATAGAGCACGAACAGAGTCGCCATCATCAGCCCGGGGAAGACCCCGGCCAGCCACAACTGGCCAACCGGCTGGCGGGCGATCATGCCGTACAGCACCAGCACCACGCTGGGCGGAATCAGGATGCCCAGGGAGCTGCCGGCCTGGATCACCCCGGTGACCATGATCTTGTCGTAACCGCGGCGCAGCAACTCCGGCAGGGCGATGCTGGCGCCTATGGCCATGCCGGCGACGCTCAGACCGTTCATCGCCGAGATCGCCACCATCAGGGCGATGGTGCCGATCGCCAGGCCGCCGTGCAGCGGCCCCATCCACACATGGAACATCCGGTAGAGGTCATCGGCCAGCCCGGACTCGGACAGCATATAGCCCATGAACACGAACATCGGCAGGGTCAGCAGCGGGTACCACTTCATCAGCTTCATGGCCGCGCTGAAGGCCATCTCCGAGCCGCCGTCGCCCCACAGCAGCAGGGCGGCGACCACCGCGACGAAACCGATGGCGCCGAACACCCGCTTGCCGGTGAGCAACAACAACATCATCGAGGAGAACATCAACAGCGCGATGAGCTCGTAACTCATTACAGCGATTCTCCGCGTGCCGTGGCGAGATCCTTGAAGAAGGTGGCGATCGACTGCAGCAGCATCAGCGCCACGCCGAGGGTCATGATGATCTTGATCGGCGCCATCTGCGGCGACCAGGCCGAATAGCTGGTTTCGCCGTACTGCAGGGCGTAGTGGGTCGAGGAGATGCCGCCGTAGAGCAGGAACACCAGGTAAAAGATCAGGAAGCCGACGGTGATGGCATCCATGATCGCGCTGGTGCGCGGCTTCCAGCGGCTGTAGAACAGGTCCATGCGCACGTGGGCATCCAGTTGCATGGAGTAGCCGCCGCCGAGGAGGAAGTAGGCGACCATCAGAAACTGAGCGGTTTCCAGGGTCCAGATCGCCGGGTCGGCGAAGGTCTTGCTGATCGAGGAGTAAAGCAGCACAGCCAGCATGACGAAGATCAGGTACATGGCGAACCGGCCGATGATCCGATTCATCGCATCCACTGCTCGGACAAACACCCGTATGGCTTTAGGCATGCCAATTCCCGCGAAATAGTCGCTATCTCATCAGACTAGCCGAAGATTCGCCAAAGCCAACTCAGCCGCAATCAGACCATTGGCGAGTGCTGCGAGCTGCCAAAGTGGCCGTCTGGCCATCCGACTGACTGGGCGCAGGATAGGAGCAAATGCCACGCTATTGGCCGAAACACACCCTGTCTACCATGCCCGACGATGCCCAGCGCCCGCTTGCCGCTACAACCCGACATCGTGCAGGCGCCGGGCATGCTCGACGAACAGGCGCACCGGGTCGGCGCCCTGGCCGACCAGGCCGAAGCTCTGATTGACGATGTCGAAATGATCCAACGGCAAGTCGTCGGCAATCACCTTGCCCAGGTGCGAGCTGTAGCGCCCGACCATGCCATCGCAATGTCCAGCCTCGCGGCGAAAGGTGCGGGCGAATAGCCGACAGGCGAGATTCGGTCCATCCAAACGGTTGCCGCCACGGTTGGTGATCCCCGGCTGCAAGGTGCCGGACCAGGAGTAATAGCGCACGCCATTGACCTCCTCCGCGCCTTCGCCGCCCCAGGTTTCGGGCAGGCCCTGCGGGTACTGCGCATTGAAGGCGGCGACCCCGGCGACGGTCAGCGACTGCTGCGCTGCGGCCACATCCACGGGCAGGCGCGCTCCTTTATAGGCGCTTTCCAGCCAGGCCATGCAGCGCACCACGCCGCGCAACAAGGCCGCCAGGAGCGTCTCGCGCAGGCTGCCATGGGGCGCCCAACGCTGGAGAAAATCGGCCAGTTCCGAGCCGTGATTGGGCCCGGCCACCGAGGTTACCGAAGCCACCCACTGCGGTTTCAGCGCCGCTGCATAGCGGGCGCTCAGCGCGCCCTGGCTATGGCCGATCAGGTGCACCTTGTCGGCGCCGGTTTCCACCAAGACCTGGGCGATGCGCTCGAGCAACTGCTCGCCACGCACCTCGCTGGAATGCACTGGGGACACCAGCACGGGAAACACCTTGACGCCCTGCCGCCGTAGCGCCGAGACGATGCCGTACCAGTAGGGATAACCGAGCAGGCGGATAAACCCCAGCAGCCCCGGCACCAGCACCAGGGGGTATCGCGGCGCGGCGGAATTGGACATGAGTGAGCATCCCTGTTCGACAAGCAGTTGAGTGAGCGACACCGACAAGCCCGGAAGACCTGGTAACCATAGCGTAAAATCGACCAAGACCCCTGATATAGAGAGGTTCGCCCGACCATCAAACGGGTCGATGGGCACTATCGAGCCGCTCAACTTCTTATCCGCCGCCAAGTCTTTAGTATTGCCTCCCGTAGCCACTGAGCCCCCACTTGGAGGAGCCGACATGAAACGCCAATTCCTCATCAGCCTGACCCTGAGCCTGCTCGCCGCCAACGCCTTCGCGCTGCCGAATCACACGCCGCAGCCCCTGCTTGGCGAGGTGAAAGACAGCCAGGCAGAAATTCAGCCGCAAGATCGCCATGTAGCCGAAGGCGGTGCCGAGCGTCTGCTGGAGCGCCGCCCAATTGGCTGAGCGGGACACTAGCGCTCGGCCGCTAGACCACCAGGAGCATCCACAACGGTAGCGTCAGCGCCGCCAGTACGGTGGATAGAAACACCGCCGAGCTGACGCTACGGGTGTCTTCCGGCGTTTTTGCGAAGGCCAGTACATTGACCCCACTGGGACAGGCGGCCAGCAGTACCAGCACGCCACGCGCTTCGTCGTTCAGCCCGGGCAGCAGTGTGCTCAGCCACCAGACCATGGCCGGGAACAGCACCAGCTTGGCCAGGGCCAGGCCCAGTACCATGCGGCCAGGGCGTAGCCGGTAGCGTGACAGGCTGACGCCCAGCACGATCAAGGCGCAGGGCAGCGCCGCCTGGGCCAGCCAGGTGAGCATGCGCCACAACGGCTCCGGCACGCTCAGCCCCGAGACGTTGAGCAGCGCGCCGAGCAACAGGCCGATGATCATCGGGTTGGCCAGATTCTTCAGCAACCCCCTCGCATCGACGCGTTCCGGGCTACCTAAGGCGGCGTAGAAGCTGTGCAGGGAGAACAGCGTAAGGCTGTGAAACACCAGGATGGCGAACACATACACCAGCCCTGCCGAGCCCATCAGGGTCGTCACCAGCGGAATGCCGACCAGCACATTATTGGAAAAAGCCGCGACCAGCCCCAAGGGCGTGGCCGTACCCCGGCGCCGATGGACGATCAGATTGACCAGGCCGAATACCAGCAGTACCGGCAGGTAATAGGCGAGCAGCAGCATCGGCGACAGGCCGTCGGCCAAGGGCGCCTTGGCGATACCGGCAAACAGCAAGGTCGGCATGAACAGCTTGAAGGTGATATTGGCCAAGCCAGCCGCCGACTCGCCGCTCAGCCACTGACGCCAACCCAGCAGGTAGCCCAGCAGCACCAACGCAAAGATCGGCAAAATCGCCTGAACAGCTACCATAAATGCTGAGGCTCCTGAACCACGCAACGAAAGTGCAAACGTCGCCCAAGAGGGGCATGTTTGAGAGGGCGCAAGTGTATGCGCGCGCCCGTCGAAATACGACAGAGCACTCACAGCATGCACGTTGCGGACACCGCCTACCGGCTTTTGCGGTCCCAATAAGCTGTAGCCCGGCCAGGCTCGCCACAAGGGAGGACACCATGTACCTGCGAACCCTGAGTGCTGCCGGTGTGCTGACGACGCTGGCCGCTTGTGCCGGCCAGACAGAAAACCCGATCGACTACCTGACCTATCGCAACGAGCCATTGGTCCAGGAAGTGGCTCTAGACATGAACAAACAGCATGTCCTGGAAATCGCCGGCCCCCCATCCAACGAGGTGCCGCGCACGGCCAGCCCCGGCACCTGCCATAACTATGTCCTCAATAAGGCAGGTCAGCAGCAGGCATACTACGTCAGTTTCAACTCGGCAAGCCGCGTCGATGGCAAAGGCTTTATGAGTTGCCAGCAGATGGAGAAAAACGAACGCGCGCGCGCTCGTGCGCCGGTCTTCGACCGTGGTGGTGGTTATTGAGGCAGACAAGCGAAACAGAGGGGCCGAGATGACAGCCGGCTTGTCACTCAACCTGGTCTGCTCGATGCACCCGAGCCTGGCACTTGCCGCTGCAGCCTCGCATCCGCCAGCCTGCGTTGGCAGACCCGCGACGCTGCTTGAGCACTCAATCGGTGCGACAACCACCTTGGCGCACCAAATAACTCCGAGACGCGCCTCATTTTTGCCAGCCTCTTAACCCCTGGCCCGCACCTCTCGACAATAGCGCAGGTTGGCAAGCCCCTTGCTCTGCTCCTGGCATTGAGCTGCCGGAAGCTGACCCATGCTGGTGATCCACCATCGTATTCCCGCCCAGGACCACTGTGACGCCGAACTCGAGCTGAGCTTCGAGGCCCGCAGTAAAAGCCGCCTGCGCTGCTTCACCCGCCAAGGCGAAGACGTCGGCCTGTTCCTCGAACGCGGTCAGGCGCCGCTGCACGACGGCGAATGCCTGAAGGCCGAGGACGGCCGCGTGGTTCGCGTGCGCGCCCGCGCCGAAACGCTGCTGCACGTCACCTGCGCCAACGCCTTCGAACTGACTCGCGCCGCCTATCACCTGGGCAATCGCCACGTGGCCCTGCAACTGGGTGAAGGCTGGCTGCGCCTGCCCGACGACTACGTGCTGCAAGCCATGCTCGAGCAACTGGGCGCCACGGTGGAGCGGATCGAAGCGCCCTATCAACCCGAGCACGGCGCCTACGGCGGCGGTCATCACCACTCCCATGCCGGCGATGCCGAGTTCAGCTACGCACCGCGCCTGCATCAGTTCGGAGTGCGCAAGTGAGAACCGCCGATGAATAAAGCATGGGCCTTGCTCAGGTTGGCCAGCCCTCAGTTGCCTAATAGTCTGCCGGCTACAGTACAACTGACACCGCGTCGCACTGCCACTCGCGCGGTGCCCGCCGATGAATAAAGCATGGGCCTTACTCAGGTTGGCCAGCCCTCAGCTGCCTATCGGTGGCTACAGCTATTCGCAGGGGCTGGAAATGGCGGTCGAACAAGGCCTGGTGCATGACCCGGGAAGCGCT
>JBFKAF010000027.1:0-14854 GCA_041621735.1 Pseudomonas sp. | reverse complement strand
CGACGATACCACCGGCATCCTGCTTCAGATCGAAGGGGGACGCGGCCTCGAAGGCATTGGCTGCGGTACCGGCCGCGGTGGCCTTGCTGCCGAGGTTGTCGCGCATCTTCGCGCGCATCTCGCTGACCTCGGTACGCAACGCGCTCAGGTCGCGCTCACGCCCGAGCACCGCCGCACGCACCGCCTCGAACTCCCGGCCGACTTGCGGGCTGCCGACCAGCACCCGGGCGCGCACCAGCGCCTGGTGTTCCCAGGTCCAGGCCTCACTTTCCTGGTAACGCGCGAAGGCGCCGAGCGAGCTCACCAGTAGCCCCGAGGCGCCGGACGGGCGCAGGCGCATATCGACTTCATAGAGCTGCCCGGAATTGGTCTGGGTGGTCAGCAGGTGAATGATTCGCTGGCCCAGCCGGGTGAAGAACTGCGCCCCATCGATCGGCTTGGCTCCGTCGGTCTCAGCTTGCGGATCGCCACCGTGAATGAACACCAGATCGAGGTCCGAACCGTGGCCCAGTTCGATACCGCCGACCTTGCCATAGCCGACGATGACGAAGTCCGGGTCACACGGACTGCCATCGGCGCGCCGCGGCGTGCCATGCTTGGCCACGGTCTGGCGCCAGGCCAGGGCCAGCACCTGGTCGAGTATCGCCTCGGCCAGCCAGGTCAGATAGTCGCTGACCTTCATCAGCGGTAACGAGCCGGCGATTTCCGAGGCCGCCACGCGCAGGCGATGCGCCAGCTTGAAATGGCGTAGCGCCTCCATCTGCTGTTCCAGGTCATCCTCGGGAATGCGCATCAGCCGTTCGCGCAACTCGGCCGCCAACTCCGGCGCCAACGGCGGCTTGAACAGCCGGCCCTCGTTGAGCAACTCGTCGAGCAGCAAGGGGAAGCGGGTGATCTGCTCGGCGATCCACGGACTGGCGGCGCACAGGGTGAGCAGGCGCTGCAAGGCACCGGGGTTTTCGGTCAGCAACACCAGGTAGGCCGAGCGCCGCGCCACCGCTTCGACCAGCGGCAGCGTGCGCTCCAGCACCAGATCCGGGTTGTCGTGTTCCACCGCCTGCGCCAGCAGCCGCGGAATAAAGGCATCCAGGCGCTCGCGACCGAGGCGTTGCATGGCGCGCACCTGATTGCCACTGCGCAACCCGGCGAGGCGCTGGCGGGCCGCCGGCGCATCGGCGAAACCGGCATCTTCCAGCTGGCGACAGGCGGCGGCCTCATCCTGGACGTCCTCCCACAACGGCAACCATTCACCGCCGACAACCTCTTCTTCGGCGTTGTCCAGGTCCTCGTCGGGATCGGCAATCACCTGACGGAAGTGCCAGTCGACCCGCCCGCGCCAGTGCATCAGCCGTTCATGGAACGCCGCCCAGTCGTCGAAACCCAGGATAAAGGCCACCCGCGCCCGGTCCTGATCGTTATCCGGGAGCATCTGCGTCTGCCGGTCGTCGATCGCCTGCAAGGCATGCTCGGCATAGCGCAGGAACGCATAGCCCTCGCGCAACTCCTCGGTCACCGCAGCGGGCAGGTAACCCTGCCCCTCAAGAGTGCTCAGCACCTTGAACAAGGAACGCTGCTGCAAGCTGAGGTCACGCCCGCCATGGATCAGCTGAAAGGCCTGGGCGATGAACTCCACCTCGCGAATGCCGCCGGCACCGAGCTTGATGTTCTCGGCCATGCCCTTGCGCCGCACCTCCTGCTGGATCAGCTGCTTCATGCTGCGCAGCGCTTCGATGGCGGAGAAATCCAGGTAGCGCCGATAAACGAAGGGCCGCAGCATTTCCAGTAGCTGCTCACCGGCCCGCTGATCGCCGCCGACCACGCGCGCCTTGATCATCGCGTAGCGCTCCCAGTCGCGCCCCTGATCCTGGTAATACTGTTCCAGCGCATTGAAGCTGAACACCAGGGCACCGGAAGAGCCGTAGGGACGCAGGCGCATGTCGGTGCGAAACACGAAACCCTCGACGGTGATCGCATCCAGCGCCTTGATCAGGCGCTGGCCGAGCCGGATGAAGAACTCCTGATTATCCAGCGAGCGCTTCACCCCCTCGGTTTCGCCGCCCTCCGGGTAACCGAAGATCAGGTCGATGTCCGAGGACAGGTTCAGCTCATGGGCGCCCAGCTTGCCCATGCCGAGTATCACCATATGTTGCGCCTGCCCCGTGCGCCGGCCGATCGGCGTGCCGAACTGCGCGCAGTGCTGGGGATAGAGCCAGTGGTAGGCCAGGTCGATGCAGGTATCGGCCAGTTCCGAGAGATCGCGACAGGTTTCGACCAGATCCGCCTGGCGGCTGATATCGCGCCAGATGATGCGCAGCTGCTGGCGATTGCGAAAGCGCCGCAAGCGTCGCCCCAGCTCGTCTTCACTCTCGCACTCAAGCAACTGCGCGGCCAGCTGCGCGCGCAGCTCACCGGCCTGCAGCGAGCGTTCCAGCTCGCCGGACTCGGCCAAGTCCAGCAGCATCTGCGGATCGCGCAAAGCCTGCTGGACCACGAAGTCGCTGGCCGCAGTGACCCGCCGCAGGGTCTCTTGCCGAGAACCCGACCAGAGGGCAAAACGCGCTGCGGCATCCGTCGACAGCTCGGCAAAGGCCGTCTGCAAGGACTGCTCGGCGCGCCGGGCAAGGGGCTCAAGGGTGGCAGGCAAAGTGGCCAGCGCAGGCAGGCTCATGGTCTATCCTTTTTGGCGGGTTGCATGTGCGGCGCCGGAAGCGGGCAAAGCCCCTGACCTGACGCGCCGCGCACGGCTGAGAGCAAAAAAACTGTAGTTTTGCTACTAAAGATTGTATCCAAAGGGCTGAAATTGCCG
The DNA here is from genome assembly GCA_041621735.1 of Pseudomonas sp. GTDB lineage: Bacteria > Pseudomonadota > Gammaproteobacteria > Pseudomonadales > Pseudomonadaceae > Aquipseudomonas. The sequence continues at coordinate 12,048 of JBFKAF010000027.1, read as the reverse complement.
TCGATATGTAGTAAAACTACACAAGTCCGGTCCTACCCCCGGTAAATCCAAGAATTCACGTGACCCGCTCACAATGCCGGCCACGAATCCTGGCCTCCGATTCTGGAAGCCTTTCCGCCCTGGAGCAAGCCATGCAAGACCTCGATCCCGTCGAAACCCAGGAATGGCTGGACGCCCTTGAATCCGTCCTCGACCGTGAAGGTGAAGACCGCGCACATTACCTGATGACCCGCATGGGCGAGCTGGCCACCCGCAGTGGCTCCCAGCTGCCCTACGCCATCACCACGCCGTACCGCAACACCATCCCGCTGACCCACGAAGCTCGCATGCCTGGCGACCTGTTCATGGAACGCCGCATTCGCTCGCTGGTACGCTGGAACGCCATGGCCATGGTGATGCGCACCAATCTGAAAGACCCAGATCTGGGCGGCCACATCTCCAGCTTCGCCTCTTCGGCGACCCTGTATGACATCGGCTTCAACTACTTCTTCCAGGCCCCCACCGAAGAACACGGCGGTGACCTGCTGTACATCCAGGGCCACGTATCGCCCGGTATCTACGCCCGCGCCTTCATGGAAGGGCGGATCAGCGAAGACCAGCTCAACAACTTCCGCCAGGAAGTCGACGGCAAGGGCCTGTCGTCCTACCCGCACCCCTGGCTGATGCCCGACTTCTGGCAGTTCCCGACCGTGTCCATGGGTCTGGGGCCGATCCAGGCGATCTATCAGGCACGCTTCATGAAGTACCTGGAAGACCGCGGCTATATCCCCGCCGGCAAGCAGAAAGTCTGGTGTTTCCTCGGCGATGGCGAGTGCGACGAGCCGGAATCCCTCGGCGCCATTTCCCTGGCCGGCCGCGAGAAGCTGGACAACCTGATCTTCGTCATCAACTGCAACCTGCAGCGCCTCGACGGCCCGGTGCGCGGCAACGGCAAGATCATCCAGGAGCTGGAAGGCGTGTTCCGTGGCGCCCAGTGGAACGTCAACAAGGTGGTCTGGGGCCGCTTCTGGGACCCGCTGCTGGCCAAGGACGTCGACGGCATCCTGCAACGCCGCATGGACGAAGTGATCGACGGCGAGTACCAGAACTACAAGGCCAAAGACGGCGCCTTCGTCCGCGAGCACTTCTTCAACAGCCCCGAGCTGAAGGAGATGGTCAAGGACCTCTCCGACGACGAGATCTGGAAGCTCAACCGTGGCGGCCACGACCCCTACAAGGTGTATGCGGCCTATCACGACGCGGTCAACCACAAGGGTCAACCGACCGTGGTCCTGGCCAAGACCATCAAGGGTTATGGCACCGGCGCCGGTGAAGCGAAGAACACCGCGCACAACACCAAGAAGGTCGACGTCGACAGCCTGAAGAAATTCCGCGACCGCTTCGACATTCCGGTCAAGGACAACGAACTGGAGAACCTGCCGTTCTTCAAGCCCGAGGAAGGCAGCGCCGAGTACAAGTACCTGCATGAGCGCCGCGCCGCCCTGGGTGGCTACATGCCGCAGCGCCGGGCCAAGAGCTTCGGCATCCCGACCCCGCCGCTGGACACCCTGAAAGCCATACTCGACGGTTCCGGCGAGCGCGAAATCTCCACCACCATGGCCTTCGTGCGCATCCTCTCGCAGCTGGTCAAGGACAAGGAACTGGGCCAGCGCATCGTGCCGATCATCCCGGACGAGGCGCGCACCTTCGGCATGGAAGGCATGTTCCGCCAGCTCGGCATCTACTCCTCGGTCGGCCAGCTGTATGAGCCGGTGGATAAAGACCAGGTGATGTTCTACCGCGAGGACAAGAAGGGCCAGATCCTCGAAGAAGGCATCAACGAAGCCGGTGCCATGAGCTCCTTCATCGCCGCGGGCACCAGCTACAGCTGCCACAACCAGCCGATGCTGCCGTTCTACATCTTCTATTCGATGTTCGGTTTCCAGCGCATCGGCGACCTGGCCTGGGCCGCCGGCGACAGCCGCACCCGTGGCTTCCTGATCGGCGGCACCGCCGGGCGCACCACGCTGAACGGCGAAGGTCTGCAGCACGAAGACGGCCACAGCCACATCATGGCCGCGACCATCCCCAACTGCCGCACCTACGACCCGACCTACGGCTACGAGCTGGCGGTGATCATCCGCGAAGGCACGCGACAGATGATGGAAGAGCAGCAAGACGTCTTCTACTACATCACCGTGATGAACGAGTCCTACCAGCAGCCGGCCATGCCCGAAGGTGTCGAGGACGGCATCATCAAGGGCATGTACCTGCTCGAAGAGGACAAGAAGGAAGCGGCCCATCACGTGCAGCTGCTCGGCTCGGGCACCATCCTGCGCGAAGTACGCGAAGCGGCGAAGATCCTGCGCGAGCAGTTCAATGTCGGCTCCGATGTATGGAGCGTCACCAGCTTCAACGAGCTGCGTCGCGACGGCCTGGCCGTGGAGCGCAACAACCGCCTGCACCCGGAGCAGAAGCCCAAGCAGTCCTATATCGAGCAGTGCCTCAGCGGCCGCCATGGCCCGGTGATCGCCAGCACCGACTACATGAAGCTGTTCGCCGAGCAAATCCGTCAGTGGGTGCCGAGCAAGGAGTTCAAGGTACTGGGCACCGATGGTTTCGGCCGCAGTGACAGCCGCAAGAAACTGCGTCACTTCTACGAAGTGGACCGCAACTGGATAGTCCTGGCAGCCCTGGAAGCCCTCGCCGACCGCGGTGATATCGAACCCAAAGTGGTAGCCGAGGCCATCGCCAAGTTCGGTATCAACCCGGAAAAACTCAATCCCCTGGACTGCTAAGGAGACGCACTGTGAGTGAATTGATTCGCGTACCCGACATCGGCAGCGGTGAGGGTGAAGTTATCGAGCTGATGGTCAAGGTCGGCGACCGTATCGAAGCCGATCAGAGCCTGCTGACCCTGGAGTCGGACAAGGCCAGCATGGAAATCCCCGCGCCCAAGGCCGGGGTGATCAAGAGCCTCAAGGTCAAGCTGGGCGACCGCCTGAAAGAGGGCGACGAACTGCTCGAGCTTGAAGTCGAAGGCGCGGGCGACAGCACGCCTGCTGCCGAACCGGCGAAAAGCGATGCGCCGGCGCCTGCCCCGGCCGCCGCAGCCAAGGCCGAAGCCGAAGCCCCCGCTGCGGCACCAGCCGCCAGCGCGTCGATCCAGGATATTCATGTTCCGGATATCGGTTCGGACGGCACCGCCAAGGTCATCGAAGTGCTGGTCAAGGCCGGCGACAGCGTCGAAGCCGATCAGTCGCTGATCACCCTGGAATCCGACAAGGCCAGCATGGAGATCCCCTCGCCGGTCGCCGGCGTGGTGGAAAGCATCGAGGTCAAGCTGGATGCCGACGTCGGCACCGGCGATCTGATTCTCAAGCTGAAGGTGGCTGGCGCAGCAGCGGCAGCCGCTCCGGCACCCGCTGCACCTGCTGCACCTGCTGCACCTGCTGCAACAGCAGCGGTACACAGCACGCCAGCCGGCGCCGCGCCGGAGGTGGTCGCCGAAGTCAATGCCATCGCCAAACTGGCGGCGGCCGCCGCCAGCGTGACGGCCGCGCCACGCTCCGACGGCGCCAAGGTGCACGCCGGTCCGGCGGTGCGCCAGCTGGCCCGTGAAATGGGTGTCGAGCTCACCGCCATCACCGGCAGCGGCCCGAAAGGCCGGGTGATCAAGGAAGACGTACAGGCTCATGTCAAGGCGATGATGCAAAAGGCCAAGGAAGCGCCGGCTGGCGCGACCGGCGGCGCCGGCATCCCGCCGATCCCGAGCGTGGACTTCAGCAAGTTCGGCGAAGTGGAAGAAGTGGCCATGACCCGCCTGATGCAGGTCGGCGCCGCCAACCTGCACCGCAGCTGGCTCAACGTGCCGCACGTGACCCAGTTCGACTCGGCCGACATCACCGAACTGGAAGCCTTCCGCGTCGCCCAGAAAGGCGTGGCCGAGAAGGCCGGGGTCAAGCTGACCGTACTGCCGTTGCTGCTGAAAGCCTGCGCCTACCTGCTCAAGGAACTGCCGGACTTCAACAGCTCGCTGGCACCGAGCGGCAAGGCGATCATCCGCAAGAAATACGTGCACGTCGGTTTCGCCGTGGACACCCCGGACGGCCTGCTGGTCCCGGTAATCAAGAACGTCGACCAGAAGAGCCTGTTGCAACTGGCGGCTGAGGCGGCGGCGCTGGCGGAAAAAGCCCGCAGCAAGAAACTCTCGGCCGATGACATGCAGGGCGCCTGCTTCACCATCTCCAGCCTCGGGCACATTGGCGGCAGCGGCTTTACGCCGATCGTCAACGCACCCGAAGTGGCGATCCTCGGCGTCAGCAAGGCGACCATCCAGCCGGTGTGGGACGGCAAGGCTTTCCAGCCCAAGCTGATGCTGCCGCTGTCGCTGTCCTACGATCACCGCGTGATCAACGGCGCCGCCGCCGCGCGCTTCACCAAGCGCCTGGGTGAGGTGCTGACGGATATCCGCACCATGCTGCTGTAAGGCTGAGTTTCCACAAGGCTTAGTTTCAACTTTCGAGCGCCACGCTCGTACCCTCAACCCCGCCCAATCGGCGGGGTTTTTTTGCGCGTAGCACAGCTCTGGATGTGGCCAACGCCCTTTGCCAGCCGCCTGGTCTAACCTTTCTGCAGGTTACGGATCAGAAAGCTCAATGCCTTGGCCAACTCCGCGGCGCCCTGATGGTCGCGCACGATGCTCAGCAGCGGACTGCCGTCGACCGGATTGAGCAGCACACAACTGATACCGCCGTGCGGGCAGTCATAGCGAATAAAGGGATCGACGCCGAACAAGGCAATCCGCTGATTGCGCACGGCAACCTGGGTTTCTTGCTGGCCGCGCGTCTCCTCGCGCAGCAGCAGCTCGCCGGGGGCACCGAGGCGCAGCTGATAGAACAGGTCCTGGCGCTGCGCCTGACCGACCTGATAGGCGGCGCGCAAGGCGTAGGTTTTCAGCAGAGCGTTGCTGTGCGCGAGTAACGCCTGACGCTCATCCTGGGTCAGGTACAAGCGCTTCAGCTCGGTCAGATAACGGCCCTGCTCGGCACTGCTGACGCCGGCGGCAGGCTCGCTGGCGAAACCAGGATTGATTACCACACAGCCGGCCAGCAGCACCGCGTTCATTAGTTTTCTTGTCAGTCGCAATTGCATGATGCACCCTTGCTCGACGCTAAGAAGTGGGCGAAATTTCGACTCGCTCAGCATACTGGAAACCAGCCGTTCAATGAAAAGCCATCCCGATGCCACGAGCCGTTCAGCGGCCGAGGTTGTGACGCAGTTGCCAGTGCCCTCGCGGCTCGGCATGTTGCGTTTCGAGCGGCTGAACGAAGCCAGCTGGAGCCTGCTGTTTCTCGACCCCGCTTGCGAGCAGCAACTGGGCTTACCCGCCAGCGAGCTGTGCGCCCTGCTGGATGCGCCTTACGCCAGCCTGATGGAGCCCAAGGCCCGTCACCACCTGCATGACAGCATCCAACTGCAACTGGCGCAGCGTCCGCATTATCTGGTGCATTACACCCTGTACACGCCGCACGGCCCGCTCCGGCTGATGGAGCTGGGGGAGCCGTTCAAGCAGCGCGGTCGACACCTATTACGCGGCTACCTGTTGCGCGCCGACGAAAACTCGGGGCAGACCGGTGCGCCAGACAGCCAAGGCGAGCACCCGCAGAGCGCCCAGGCGATTTACCCGCTCGGCGCGCAAGAGCACGCGTTCCAGCAGGCCCGCGTGAGCGTCCAACAGCGCCTGATCGTACGCCTGGCGCAGCATCACTACGTCACCCGCGAGCCATTGCGCGAAGTCGCCGAGCTGATCACTCGGGCCGCCTGCGAAGCCTACCAGGTGGAGCGCGCCAGCATCTGGCACCTGGACCAGCAGACGCTCGACCCCGTCGTCCTGTTCCGCAGCGACACCGCCCGCCATGAACAGCCCGCCGCCATCGACATCCGCCCCTACCCCAACTACCTCAGCGCCCTGCAAGGCGGGCGGACGGTGGACGCGCATGACGCGCAACAGGACCCGCGCACCCGCGAACTGCGCGACAGCTACCTCAACCCTCTCGGCATCGGTGCCATGCTCGATGCCAGCATCCGCGTCGACGGCGAAGTGATCGGCGTACTGTGCCTGGAGCACATAGGCCCACCGCGCGCCTGGCAGGCCGACGAGATCGCCTTCGTCGGCGAGCTGGCCGACCAGTACGCCCAGGTCTTCAGCAACCAGCAACGGCGCAGTGCGACCAGCGCCCTGCACCTGTTCCAGCGCGCCGTCGAGCAGAGCGCCAGCGCCTTTATCCTGCTCGACCGCGACGGCCTGGTGGAGTACGTCAACCCGAGTTTTACCGCCATCACCCTGTACAGCGCCGCCGAAGTGCAGGGCCGTCGGCTGTCAGAGCTGCCGGCCCTGGAAAACCTCAGCGCCCTGCTCTTCGATACCCACTCCAGCCTCGCCGAACACAGCAGCTGGCAGGGCGAATTCAAGAGCCGACGCAAGAACCTCGACCCTTACTGGGGTCAGCTGTCGATCTCCAAGGTGCATGCCGATGACGGCGCCCTGACCCATTACATCGGCATCTACGAAGACATCACCGAAACTAAGCACGCACAGCAACGCATCGAGCGCCTGGCCTACAGCGACAGCCTGACCGGGCTGGGCAACCGCTACGCGTTTATCCGCGCCCTGGAAAGCAGCTTTGCCGCCGCCGACGACAAACCGATCAGCCTGCTGCTGGTGGATATCGACAATTTCAAACGAATCAATGACAGCCTCGGCCATCAGACCGGCGACAAACTGCTGGTCAGCCTGGCGCGGCGCCTGCGCAACAGTCTCAGCCCGAAGGCCATCCTCGCGCGCTTCGCCAGCAACGAATTCGCCATCCTGCTGAATGCCACCGACCTCAGCGACGCCCAGCTACTGGCCAGCCAGGTGCTGCACACCCTGGACAAGCCGCTGTTCGTCGACAACCAGCTGATCAGCATCACCGGCTCGATCGGCCTGACCTGCGCGCCGCTGCACGGAGGAGACCCGCAGACCCTGATGAAGCACGCCGGCCTGGCGCTGCACAAGGCCAAGGCCAGGGGCAAGCATCAGCTGCAGGTATTCTGCGAGGAGCTGAATGCCGAGGCGAACTACAAGCTGTTCGTCGAGAACAACCTGCGCCGCGCCCTGACCCAAAACGAACTGGAAGTGTTCTATCAACCCAAGCTGTGCCTGAAGAGCGGCCAGTTGCTCGGCATGGAGGCGCTGCTGCGCTGGCAGCACCCGGACAAGGGCATGATCCGCCCGGATCAATTCATCGGCGTGGCGGAAGAAACCGGCTTGATCATTCCCATCGGCAAATGGGTGGTGCGCCAGGCCTGTCGCATGAGCAAACAACTGACGGCGGTCGGCCTCGGCACCTTGCAGGTGGCGATTAATCTTTCACCCAAGCAGTTCTCCGACCCCGACCTGGTCGGCTCGATCGCCGCCATTCTGCATGAGGAACAGCTCGCGCCCACCTTGCTCGAACTGGAACTCACCGAGAGCCTGCTGCTGGAGGCCACCGACGACACCCGCCACCAGCTCAGCCGCCTGAAAAGCCTGGGCCTGACCCTGGCGATGGACGATTTCGGTACCGGCTACTCCTCGTTGAGCTACCTGAAGAAGTTTCCCATCGACGTGATCAAAATCGACCGCAGCTTTATCAAGGACATCCCGGAGAACCAGGACGACCGGGAGATCACCTCGGCGGTCATCGCCATGGCCCACAACCTCAAGCTCAAGGTGGTCGCCGAAGGTATCGAAACCGCCGCCCAACTGGCCTTCCTGCGGCGCCAGCACTGTGATGTCGGCCAGGGCTATCTGTTCGATCGGCCGATTGCCGGGCGCGACCTGATCAATAGTCTCAAGCGCTACCCCTGCCGCCCGCTAAGCTGACCGCCCTGTAACGCCGCAGCCGCGCTACGGTCTATTCTGGAGTCTGGCGGGCTTATGCGACACGCCCGGCAGTTCTTACACCCGCTTACATTGAGGAAATCGCTCATGGTTCTGCGTTCGTCCATTCTTGCTCACAAACTCGAACTGCCCAGCGCCGAGCAAGCCCTGCCCGGTCGCGACACCCCGCTGTCGGTGCCCGCCGCCCATTACGTCAACGGCAACCCCTTGCAGCCGCCCTTCCCGGCCGGCTTGCAACAGGCGGTATTCGGCCTCGGCTGTTTCTGGGGCGCCGAGCGGCGTTTCTGGCAGCAGCCGGGTGTCTGGACCACGGCGGTCGGCTATGCCGGCGGTCACACGCCGAACCCGACCTACGAGGAAACCTGCTCCGGCCTGACCGGCCACACCGAGGCGGTGCTGGTGGTGTTCGATCCACAACAGACCAGCTACGCGGCCCTGCTGAAAGTCTTCTGGGAGGCGCACAACCCGACCCAGGGCATGCGTCAGGGTAACGACAAGGGCAGCCAATACCGTTCGGCGATCTATTGCTACGGCGCCGAGCAACTGGCCGCCGCCCTGGCCAGCCAAGCGCAGTTCCAGGCCGAGCTGGACAAGGCCGGGCTCGGCCAGATCACCACCGAAATCGCCGAGGCGCCGCCCTTCTACTACGCCGAGAGCTATCACCAGCAATACCTGGCGAAAAACCCCGGCGGTTACTGTGGCCTGGGTGGCACCGGGGTCTGCCTGCCGGCGTAGGCTGGGGCAGCGGCGCGCTTAACGCACCGCGAAAAACGAGCGCGCGTAACCCCCCGCGCCAGCGACAACGAGCCAGGCTCATGCTGGATTACCCCGCAGCCTAGCTATGGGGTCGAGCGCTCCCGAGCCTTTGCGCCCAATCCGGCCTACGGCGCTTTTTCCTCGATCAGCCAGTCCAGGCGCCAGCCGCCTTGCGTCTGCCCCAGGTGTTCGGCCAACCAGGGCAGCAGCTGTTTCAGCTCCTCCTCCAGACCCCAGGGGGGATTGCTGATGACCAGGCCGGAGCCGTTCAGGCGTTGCGCCTGGTCGGCCGGGTGCACATACAGCTCGACGCGTAACAGCGTCGGCGCGCCGCTCTTTTGCAGGTCGCGGTAAAAGCGCGTGAGCTGGCGCAGGTCCTTGATCGGGTACCAGATCGCCACCACCGCCTGCCGCATGCGCCCGATCGCCTCTTTCAGCGACTCGGCGCAGCGCTCCTGCTCATCGGCTTTCTCGAACGGCGGGTCGATCAGCAACAGCACGCGTTTTTCCCGGGTCGGCAGCAGGGCTCGCGGCACATGCCAGCCTTCGCCCAGGTGCACCGCCACGCGGCGGTCGCCGGCCATGTTTTCCTTGAGCAGGCGACCGTCTTCCGGGTGCTTTTCGTTGAGCTGCAGGCGATCCTGCTCGCGCGATAGCAGGCGCGCCAGCTCCGGCGAGCCGGGGTAATGCCGCAGCACGCCATCCGGGTTCATCGCCCGAATCACCTGCAGATAGGCCTCCAGCGCATCCGGCAGCTCGGCGACCGACCACAGCCGACCGATGCCGTCTTGCCACTCGCCGGTGCGACTGGCCTGATCGCCGGCCAGGTCGTACAGGCCGACGCCGGCATGGCTGTCGAGGTAGGCGAAAGGCGCCTCCTTGCGTGACAGCAAGGCGATCAAGCGGCTCAAGATCAGGTGTTTCAATACATCGGCATGGTTGCCGGCGTGGAAGGCGTGACGGTAGTTCATCGATAGCTCCTCGCGAGGCCGCGGATTCTACCAGCCACGGAGGCAGCCTTCAGCATCCCCTGCGCCGTTACAGACAACCCGTATCAAAAGCAGCGTCAACGCCTATCAAACCCGGAAGTTTTGCGGCTTTATCACGCCTATGGATGGTACTAGGCGGCATCTATTCATCAACCTAGACTCGGCCCATTCAATTGGAGGAATGTCCATGTCCGAGACTCTGCTCAGCTCCCGCAATCTGGCCTTCGAGCTCTATGAAGTGCTGGACGCCGAGGCCCTGACCCAGCGCGAACGCTTTGCCGATCACAGCCGCGAGACCTTCGATGCGGCCATCGGCACGGCGCGCAGCATTGCCGAGAAGCTATTCGCGCCGCACAACCGCAAGAGCGACGAGCATGAGCCCGAGTATGTCGACGGCGCCGCGCAGCTGATCCCGGAAATCAAGCCGGCGGTGGACGCCTTCCTCGAAGCCGGTTTCCTGAATGCCACCCGCGAATTCGAGGTCGGCGGCATGCAGCTGCCCAACCTGCTGTCGCAAGCCTGTTTCGCCCATTTTCAGTCGGCCAACGCGGCGACCACCTCCTACCCGTTCCTGACCATGGGCGCGGCCAACCTGATCGAGAGCTTCGGCAGCGCGGAACAGAAGCAGCGTTTTTTGCAGCCGATGATCGACGGTCGCTTCTTCGGCACCATGGCCCTGACCGAGCCGCATGCCGGCTCGTCCCTGTCGGACATCCGCACCCGCGCCGAACCGGCGGCCGATGGCAGCTACCGGCTCAAGGGCAACAAGACCTTCATCTCCGGCGGCGACCACCCCTTGAGCGAGAACATCGTGCACATGGTGCTGGCCAAGTTGCCGGACGCGCCGCCCGGAGTGAAAGGCATCAGCCTGTTTATCGTGCCCAAGTTCCTGGTCAATCACGACGGTTCGCTGGGCCCGCGCAACGACGTGGTTCTGGCCGGCCTGTTCCACAAGATGGGCTGGCGCGGCACCACCTCCACCGCGCTGAACTTTGGTGATAATGCGGGGGACGATAACGACGGCTGCGTCGGCTATCTGGTGGGCCAACCGCACCAGGGCCTGAGCTACATGTTCCAGATGATGAACGAGGCGCGCATCGGCGTCGGCATGGGTGCGGTGATGCTCGGTTACGCCGGTTACCTGTACTCGCTGGACTACGCCCGCCAGCGCCCGCAGGGCCGCCAGCCGGACGGCAAGGACCCGACCAGCGCGCAGGTGGCGATCGTCGAGCACGCCGACGTGCGGCGCATGCTGTTGACCCAGAAGGCTTACGTCGAGGGCGCCTTCGACCTCGGCCTGTACGCCGCGCGGCTGTTCGACGACACCCAGACCCTGGCCACCGAGCAAGAGCGCAAGACCGCCCTGGAACTGCTCGACCTGCTCACCCCGATCGTCAAATCCTGGCCCTCGGAGTTCTGCCTCAAGGCCAACGAGCTGGCGATCCAGATCCTCGGTGGCCACGGCTATACCCGCGACTACCCGGTGGAGCAGTACTACCGCGACAACCGCCTCAACCCGATCCACGAAGGCACCCACGGCATCCAGTCGCTCGACCTGCTCGGGCGCAAGGTGTCGATGAACGGCGGCGCGGCGCTCAAGCAACTGGTCAAGCTGATCCAGGACTGCTGCCAGCGCGCCGGCGAGTATGAGTCGCTGAATGCCCTGCGCCAGCCGCTGGAGCACCTGCTGGCGCGCCTGTCGGCGGTGACCCTGGCGTTGCTCGGCGACTTGATGAGCGGCAAGGTCAATCAGGGCCTGGCCAACTCGGCGCTGTACCTCAAGGTGTTCGGCCACCTGGTGATCGGCTGGCGCTGGCTGGAACAGGCGATCAAGGCCGAGCAGGGGCTGGCGGCCGGCAATCCGCTCGACCGCGACTTCTATCAGGGCAAGCTGCAGGCCGCGCGTTACTTTCTCACCTGGGAAGTGCCGGGTTGCCATCACGAGCTGGCGATCCTCGAGGCGCGCGACGATACCTGCCTGGGCATGCAGGACGCCTGGTTCTAAGGCTGGCAGCGCGACCGGCGTAGGCCGGGGCAGGCGCCTGCCTCGGTCGCCCATTGCACTCCACTCTCTATGGCACCGTAACCCACCATTGCGGCCGACCGGGCTGAGGCCTGGTGGTTACGCGGCGCTCGACCTACGAGGCAAACCCACCCCTTCTCCCGCGCCGCTAACCCACCCTACCCACTCAAGCACAACCAACCACCAAGCAGCTCCCCCACTCGATGGGAGCGGGTGTTTTTTTGACAGTGAGGCGAAGACGCGGGTTAGAATCGCTGGCACGCGCCATGCATGACGGCGCCCTCTCCCCTTAGCCCGGAGTACCCCCTTGGACGCCAGCACCATCAATAACCTGTTCTTGATCGGTGCATTGCTGGTGGCCACGAGTATCCTGG
>JBFKAF010000026.1:0-14933 GCA_041621735.1 Pseudomonas sp. | reverse complement strand
GCCGGGCGCTGGCAGCAGGCGCAACAATTCTGCCTGCTGGACTTCCCCATCGTCGAACTGGAAGGCAAGACCCTCGGCCTGCTGGGCCATGGCGAGTTGGGCGGCGCGGTGGCCAGCCTGGCCGAGGCGTTCGGCATGCGCGTGCTGCTCGGCCAGTTACCGGGACGTCAGCCGCGCCCGGATCGAGTGCCACTGGAAGAGCTGTTACCGCAAGTCGATGCCCTGAGCCTGCACTGTCCGCTGAACGACGCCACCCGGAATCTGCTTGGCGAGGATGAACTGAACCTGATGAAACCCGGCGCCTTCCTGATCAATACCGCGCGCGGTGGCCTGGTCAATGAACAGGCCCTGGCCGCCGCACTGCGCCGTGGCCACCTGGGCGGCGCCGCCACCGACGTGCTGACCCAGGAACCGCCGAAAAACGGCAACCCCTTGCTGGCCGGCGATATCCCCCGACTGATAGTCACGCCGCACAGCGCCTGGGGCAGCCGCGAGGCGCGGCAGCGGATCGTGGGCCAACTGATGGAGAACGCCCAGGCATTCTTCGGCGGTGCGCCGCGCCGTGTAGTCGGCTAAGCTGCGCGCCTTTTTTCGAGGAGCACTCATGGACCCGCGAAGCGAAGTGTTGCTGCGCCAGGCCGACCTGTTTGCCGGCCCGTTGTTGCTGGCTGGCTTGCCCGCCGACGACCTGCTCGGGCACTTGCCCAACGCCCATGGCTGGAGCTGGCACGCCGGCGATCATGCGGCGTTGAATAGTCGTTTTGCCGGACGCAGCCACTTTGGCGTCACCCCGCCCGCAGTGGCATTCGACGCGGCAGTGCTGTTTCTGCCGAAATCCCGGGAGCTGACCGATTACCTGCTGAGCGCCCTGGCCGCACAACTGGGCGGCCGCGAGCTATTTCTGGTCGGCGAAAAACGTGCCGGTGTCGAGCGGGCGGCCAAGCAACTGGCGGCGTTCGGCAGCACAGGCAAACTCGACAGCGCGCGGCACTGCCAACTCTGGCGGGCACGCCTGGAACAGGCGCCGCCGACACCGGATCTAGAGGCTTTGGCCCAACATTACTCGCTGCAGTTGAGCGACGGCCCACTGACCATCGTCAGCCTGCCGGGAGTCTTCAGCCATGGCCGCCTGGATAGCGGCAGCGCCCTGCTGCTGGAGCACCTGGACAAGCTGCCGACTGGCCACCTGCTGGACTTCGGTTGCGGTGCCGGAGTGCTCGGCGCAGTACTCAAACGCCGCTACCCACAGAGCCAGGTGACGCTGCTGGATGTCGATGCCTTTGCCGCGGCCAGCAGTCGCTTGACCCTGGCCGCCAATGGCTTGCAGGCCGAGGTGATCAGTGGCGACGGAATTGCCGCGGCCCCCACGGAGCTGAGCGCGATTCTGAGTAACCCGCCGTTTCACCAGGGCGTGCACACCCACTACCAGGCCACGGAAAACCTGTTGCGCCAGGCGACCGAGCATTTGCAGCGCCACGGTCAACTGCGTCTGGTGGCCAACAGTTTCCTCAAATACCCGCCGCTGATCGAACAACACCTCGGCCCCTGCCAGACCCTGGCCGAAGCCAAGGGGTTCCGCATCTACCAGGCCAGCAAGGGTTAAACAGCGACTTGCTCAACCCAGAGCGCTTAGGCAGAATGCGCTCGTCCTAGGGGAGTAGTCTCCCGCGAGCGCCCGGCGCTCGCCCGGCACGCGTCAACATACTTGGTCAACCGACCATGGTGCGTGCGACCCAAGGCTCGCTTAAGCGGGCTCGCAGGCTTGTCGCCAATGCCAGTCTTGGCTACCGACAGTCCGCACAGGGTTTGACCAGACCTATGACACGCACACCTCACCCGGGGCGGGAAGGTCGTACGTGTCATATGTCATGGCCATTTCGACCCGCCCCGTTAGGAAACCTGATGCTGGAAGCCCTGTTCGTCCCCACCCTGATCGTTGCCTTGGCCGAAATCGGCGACAAGACCCAACTGCTTGCCCTGCTGCTGGCCGCGCGCTTTCGCAGGCCCTGGCCGATCATCGGCGGCATAGTGGTCGCCACCCTGGCCAACCACTTCGCCGCCGCGGCGGCCGGTAACTGGGTGGCCGGCTGGTTTTCGCCCGCCACCCTCAGCTGGATGCTCACCGCCAGTTTCGTAGCGGTGGCGCTGTGGACCCTGATTCCCGACCAGCTGGATGACGACGAGAACACCCGATTCAAGCGCTACGGCCCATTCCTCACCACCCTGATCGCCTTTTTCATTGCCGAGATGGGCGACAAGACGCAAGTCGCCACGGTGATGCTGGCCGCACAGTACCCGCAGTTGCTCTGGGTGGTGATCGGCACCACCCTGGGCATGCTGATCGCCAACGTGCCGGTGGTGCTGGCGGGTAATTTCGCCGCCGAGCGCCTGCCACTGACCCTGATCCGTCGTCTGGCGGCCAGCGCCTTTGCCGCCTTGGCGCTATACGCGGGCTACCAGGCCTTGGCGCTAAGCGGGATTATTTGACGGCTAAACCGATCTCACAGGCCGACGCTTAAGGCATGTGCCAAGGCCACAACTGCTGATAAAGTGCGCCAGATTTTGCTCATTTTCTCAGCAGTCATGGAGACACCCTCATGTCATTGGATGATCGCAAAAAGCTGGTGCGCCAGCATATCGACCTGTCGTGGAACAGGGGCCGCCTGGCGTTGGCGGAACAACTGCACAGCAAGGACTTTCTCTACAAGAGCTCGTTTATCGGCCGAGCGCTGAACAGCGCGGCTTTCGCCCTGATGGTGCAGGAGATCCGCAACGCCATGCCGGATCTGGAGGTGGTGGTCGAGGAATGCATAGCCGAAGGTGACAAGGTGGTCACCTGGAGCACCCTGATCGGCACCATCGAGAAACCCGCCCTGGGCTATCCGCCTAGCGACAAGGTGATGAGCATTTCGGCGATGGCCTTCTGGACGCTGACCCCGCGCAACGAGATTCAGGAACTCTGCACCATGTTCGACATGGAAAGCTTCCGCGCACAGCTGGGTCTGGAGACCCGTCGTTTCGCGGAAATAGCCCTGCCGTAGGTGGGCAACCAGCGTCTACCCGGCGATATAGCCATTCTCGCGAAACCACTGGATCGTTCGCGCCAAAGTGGCATCCAGTGACTGCTCGGCGACAAACCCCAACTCCTGGCGTGCTTTGCTGCCGTCGAGGAACTGCCCGCCAGCCATCACCGCAATCGCCGTGTCGTCCAGCAGCGGCAAGCGTCCGCTCACGCGATAACGCAAACGCCCCACTAGCGCCGCGCCCTTGGCCAGGCTCAAGGGTATTGGCTTAGGTGCATCGACGCCCAACTGCTCGGCGATTCGCGCGGTCAATTCGGCCAAGTGGATGTTTTCGCCGGTGAGCAAATAGCGCTCGCCGGCACGGCCCTTTTCAAGCGCCAGCAGCAAGCCGCGCCCCGCTTCTGCGGCGTCTATCCAGTTGCGTGGTCCCGGCACATAACGGCGCATGGCGCCGCTGGCGATGGCGGTCACCAACCGCCCGGTGCTTGGTCCGACATCGAACTCGCCCAGGGTCATCCCGGGAATCCCGATCACCACCGGCAGGCCATTGCGCGCCTGCTCACGGGCCTGCTCGTCCAACGCCCACTTGCACAACAGGTAAGGATTGCGCCAGCGCGGCATGCCCTCGTAGAACAGACCTTCGTGTCCCGGTAAGCCCTGCGGATGACGCGGCAAGGCGATCGCCGCCCCCACATAGAGAATGCGCGGCACCTCGGCGTCCAGGCAGGCGGCATAGAAGTGATTGGTCTGATCCAGCGCGCTGGCCACTTCTTCCTGCCAACGTCGTGGCCGGGTCGGATAATGGCCGGCGCAGAAAATCACCCCGTCGACGCCCCGCAACGCTCGGCTGAGCCCGACCTGATCGAACAACCCGGCAGCGTGACGCTCGGCGTCGAGATAACCGAGGCGCTCAATACGCGAGGAGGGTCGATGGATCAACAGCAACTGGTGACCCGCCGCCTTGATAGCGCGGGCCGTATGGTGGCCAAGCAAGCCGGTAGCACCGAGCACGGCAATCTTCACAGCGACTCCTTGCGCGAAAAAAGCAGAACGCCCAGCACTCGACTGCACACGCGAGCGCTGGGCGGTTCAGTGAAGCGGCGCTATCAGCGCGAAGCTTTAGCCTGTTCGTAGAGCGGCATGACTTTCGGAATAGTCGCCTGCAAGGAGGCAATCCGGCTGCTCGACGAGGGGTGCGTGCTCATGAACTCCGGCGGCGCGCCCTCACTGGCCTGGGCCATCTTCTGCCACAGACTGACTGCCGCATTCGGGTTGTAGCCCGCGCGAGCGGCCAATTCCAGGCCAATCACATCGGCCTCGTTCTCGTTGCCGCGGCTGTTCGGCAGGGTCATGCCGTACTCCACCGCGGCATCGGCCAGTGCCAGGGTATCTTCACCCAGTCCCAGCAAGGCGCCGGCACCCTGTTTGGCCAGACCGATACCGTAGGCCTTGGACATCGCTTCGCGGCTGTGCTCGCGCAACGCGTGGGCGATTTCATGGCCCATTACCGCGGCGATCTCATCATCGCTCAGCTTCAGCTTCTCGATCAGCCCACTGTAGAAGATGATCTTGCCACCGGGGCCGCAGTTGGCGTTCAACTCGGGGCTATCGATCAGATTGACTTCCCACTGCCACTGCGCCGAGTCGGGGCGAAACAGCGGTGCTTGCTTGATCAGGCGATCGGCGATGCTGCGCAAGCGCTTGGCGTTGGCGCTGGTCTTATCCAGCTTGCCCTTGCTCGACGCCTCACCCAGCGTCTGCTGGTAGGACTGCGCGTACATCTGATTGACCTCCTGGGTCGACAGCATGCTGAACATGTACTGCTTGCGCTCGACACCCACAGCCCCGCCACTGGTGGTGTTCACGGCCTGACAACCGGTCAGCAGCACGGCGGCGGCCAGCGCGGTTAACGACAACGACTGGTTCATGCGGAGACTCCATCTGAATAAGCCTCGTATGCTACGGCCGCGCATCCTGCTCGGGCAACCGCCACACCACGGGGAAGCCGGCCCCGTCGGCTAAGCGGGCCAAACCAGCGGCGACAGATCAACCCCGTGGGCTTAGGCAGGCGTCAAACACTCTGGACCATCCAGCGCCGGGTCGTTGACTAGGTTGGCCAGCACCCGCTCACGCAGGACCGGTTGCGGTCTGGTCAACAGCGCCCGCAGCTCGTCCAGCGGCGTATCCGCTGCCAACCAGGCGTCCTGGCCGGCGGCATCGAGAATCAACGGGCGCCGCTGGTTAGCCGCGGCCTGAGTCACCACTGCGGCGCTGAGGTACACCTGCCCGCCCACGGGATAGGCCTCCCACAGCGCGGCGAAATACAAGGGAGATGCGTCGGTCGTCAGCCAATAGGGACGCTTGCGCGTCGTGCCGCGCCATTCGTAGAAGCCGTTGGCCGGCAATAGGCCGCGGCGCAGGCGAAAGGCCTCGCGGAACATCGGTTGCTCGGCCAAGGTTTCCGCCCGAGCCTGGGCCGGTGTTTTCGACAGGTCGGTCAGCCACGCCGGGGTCAGGCCCCAGCGCACGCGGGCCAGCTGGCGCTCGCCGTCGAGATTTCGCTGCAGCAGCACCTGGGCATGCGGGGCGATGCTCCAGTGCGGTTGCTGGTCCGCGGGAAAACCGGGCAACGCCGCGAACGCGGGGGTCCAACGGAACAGGGCATAACGTCCACACATGGCACACTCGATAACTGGTTGGCGACACGCCGCGACTCAACAGATGAGCACGCCCTGAGTATCCTCGGGCTCGTCACTGGGTAGCGGTTGCGCGGCATTGTACGTGGCGATCAACTGCTGCGCGCGTTCGGCCTGCCGATCCTCGACCATCAGCCCGAGCAGGCCGCAGAGCGGCAGCTCACCGATCCCACCCAGCAGATGCCGTCCGCTCAAATGCGCCTCGATACCCTCGCTGGCCAACATCGTCAGCAGCAACTCGCCTTCCATCAGGTCCAGCGGCTCATAGATACGCTGCATCAGTCGTTCTCCCCGTGCACATCCAGGGTCCAGTCGACACCATCGGTGCGTAAATCGAAGACGATTGGCCGACAGCACACCGGGCAATCCTCGATGTACTGCTGGTCGCCTGCAGACAGATCGAGTAGCGCCTCGACCGGCTCCCCGCAGTAAGGACATTGATATGCCTGAGTCTCCAGCATCGCGGCCTCCATGTGACTTACGCGTATAATCACCGGTCTATTGCTGGCCCCGCACGCGGGGCGCGCACTTTCACCTGCAGCCAACCACCAACAAGAGAACATGATGGGCGAATTCGATGCCATCCGACCTTACGCCGACGCCGAAGTCCCCGCCGTTCTGAATCGCCTGCTGACAGACGACGCGTTTCTCGACATTCTCACCCACTTTCGCTTTCCACGCTTGGCGGGGTCACTGGGCTGGCTGCTTAAACCACTTATAGCCTATCGGCTGCGCCTTGAGTTCCGCGGCATCGCTTCGGTGGCGGCGCTGCAGGACAAAGTCGAGCAGTACGTCGACCGGACTATCGATCACGCCACCGACGGGGTTACCTATTCGGGCGTCGAACGCCTCAAGGCCGGCAGCGCCTACCTGTTTCTCGCCAACCACCGTGACATCGTCATGGACCCGGCCTTCGTCAATTACGCGGTGTACCACGCCGGCCTGCCGACGCCGCGCATCGCCATTGGCGACAACCTGCTGCAGAAGCCCTTCGTCAGCGACCTGATGCGTCTGAACAAGAGTTTTATCGTGCACCGCTCGCTCAGCGGCCGACGCGAGAAGCTCGCCGCCTACCAGCTGCTCTCGGCCTACATCAACCACTCGATCCGTAACGACCACGAGTCGATCTGGATCGCCCAGGCCGAAGGACGGGCCAAGGACGGCGACGACCGCACCGACTCGGCGATCCTCAAGATGTTCCACATGAGCCGTAAAAACGAGCCGTTCGCCGAGGTCATCCGTGAGCTGAACCTGACCCCGGTGTCGATCAGCTATGAGTACGACCCCTGCGATCACGCCAAGGCGCGCGAACTGTTTACCCGCGCCAGCACCGGCAGCTACGCCAAGGCCCCGGGCGAAGATGACCAGAGCATTGCCCTCGGCATCACCGGTTACAAAGGCCGCGTGCATGTGCATTTCGGTGAGCCGGTGAGCACCGGCCTGGAGGACAGCAAGCAGCTGGCCCTGGAGATGGACAAACATATCCTCAGCGGTTATCGGCTATTTCCGGTGCATTACCTGGCCTATGCCATGTGGGCCGAGCAAGACCCCGCCCTCAACGTACCCAGCGCGGCACAGCTATTCCCCGCCGAGGAGCTGGCCGCTGCCGAGACTGAATGGCAGAAGCGCTTGAACGGCTGTCCGGCCGAGCAGCAGCCCTACCTGGTGTTGCAATATGCCACCCCGGTTCGTAACCAATACCGGGTCAAGGCGGGTTTACCGCTGTAAGGCATATGCGCAGACTAAAAACGGCAGCCCATGAGCTGCCGTTTTTAGTGCGCCGCCGGCCCGGCTCAGAGCCGCGTGCTGACCCAGGACAGCCCCAGCGCCACGCCCAAACAGGCATAACCGAAACGATAGAAGAAACGGTCGAGACGCTGCCGCGACTCGTCGAGTAGCGACGCATCGATGGCCAGCTCATCCATCTCAGCATCGGCGATCAACCGCGCCACTGCGCGCTGTTGACGGAGCCGGGTAGCCAGCAGCAGCCAGCTTCCCGCCAGGCTAAAAAACAGCGCCAAACCGTTGATCCAAACAGCTGGGTGCGCCAAGTACAACGACCAAAGAGCCTGCAGCGACATCGCTAACCTCCGCTTCAGCTGACAACGCGCCTGACGCGCCACGCTCGATTTCAAACATGCGCCAGGCCAGACCTGGCAATGCAAATACGGTCGCGGAGTCTACCGAAGCCACCCTGCTTATGCGGTTGGTTTCCGACGAACGCCAGGGTTACAGCGAATGGCTCTAAACCCGTCACCAAACCGTCAAATCCAGGCGCCACAGTAGGGTCCCCAACACCTCGACCCCCTGTCAATGGAGGCTGTCATGCTGATCAATTTGTCGGTTGCACCCGAATACTTGAACGACTCACTGCCAGATGTTGAACACCTGATCGACGGCCTGGCCTTCAACGTGCATGACCACCACTGGCTGGTGTATTGCGCCCTCGGCGGCCACGAACACTACGATCTGCCGGATCTCGATCTACGCACCGGCCTCAGCCTGCCGGAGTTCTACGTAGAAGCGGCCTGACAGACGCCCACAAAAAAGCCCGGCATCATCGACCGGGCTTTTTTGTGGGCGTCAGGTTTACTGGCTGAGCATCTGACCGATGGTCGGATCCTTGAACGCACGGGTCAGGGCATCGCTCAGTACATCGCTGACCAGCTTGGTGTTGGTTTCCTGGTTCGGCGCCATGCCGAACCGCTGGTTCAACGAAGCGCCGTAGCGACCACTGTAGCGACGCGCGCTGTTTTGCACGTCGGCACGAATGGTTGCCGTGATATCGGACTCGGTGACGTACAGCCCTTCTTTCGGCGACTGGTACTTCAGCTCGGCCAGGGTCAGGGTCAGCTGCGGGGCGTTGTAGGCATTCGCCGTCGGGGTGAAACCGAGCAGGCGTACCGCCGCTTCGGCCTGCGCCTGCAGCTTGGGCAGGATGTTCTGGCCACTGACGCTGATCGCGCTGGTTTCCGGGTACAAGCCACCACGCGTGCCGAGTATGGGCGACGGGCGACCGTCAACCACGCGCACCACCACGGGCTGGCCCTGGCCAACCGCAATCAGCGGGCTGTTGATCTTGGGTTGCGGGCTGAGTTGTTGCGGGCTGTGGGCACAACCGACCAGGGTCAGGCTGGCGACAGCAAGCAGACCAAACAACAGGCGATGCAGCATGCTCATCTCTCCATGGGGAACGCGAAGGTGGCCAGCAGTATAACCAGCGGCGCATTGATGACAACCGGCCCGGCAATCTGCGTGACCGGTTCGCTCAGTCGATCTCACCACCTGCCCTCCGATACCTGACGGCTGCCCGTTACCCTCCGCCACCTCGAATCGGTGTCGCGCCTTCGCGCATTTCCGAATTATCCGAACGTGCACCCGCAACTGACCACTCGCTACAGGTGCTCGTCATCGGTCTGTCATGTCGATCAGGCATAAGACTTTAGTCTTTATCGACCTGGAGTCCTTGGCCATGTTCTCACTCCGCTCACTGTTCACTTCTCGTCGACCTCTACGCAATTTCGCCTTGCTGGATGCCCAGGGCATATGCCGAGCCTTTCATCTGTCGGCCCAGGCGCCAGTAGGCGTGGGCTGGATCGAGGTAAGCGAACAACGGCTTGCCTGGCTACACCGCCCCTTGCCCAGCAGCGCACGAATCGCCCCAGTCGTCACGCACTCAGCCGTCGGCAAAGCGTTGGCGGCCTGACCGACGGAAGAAGAAAAGTCACGCCAGGCAATCAATTTCTGCGCTTTCGCCTTATAATCGCGCCCCGATTATAAGGACGCCTCCTGATCGGGCCCCGCTGTTTCGCTGATGCACTAGCCATCGGTCACGCCCCAGAGAGTCGCCCACTTCGTGCTGCCCACCCGGCCAGCCGCCTTCGCTCATTACGCAGAACCGCTTGCAGCAATGCATTGGCGATGTTGCGCGATTGCAAGGCAGGCCTGCGCAGTCGAACTTTTTGAGGTTCACGGCTCCAAAAGAGCGTGAAAAAACGGTTTTAACAACTTCACAAGAGTGTGGCGAAAATGAACGATCTTGCGGCTGGCACATGCTGCCTTACCCCTTTCTCCCTTTCCCCAGGACACCTCGGCGAGCGCTGACAGACGTGATTTCACGCTTAGAACCTCGGCCGTCGACTGGCTACTGCATTTTTTGGAGAAGTGGTAATGGCGCAGAATGATTACGAAACGGTAGATGTGGTGCTGGTTGGCGCCGGCATCATGAGCGCGACCTTGGCCGTGCTGATGAAAGAACTAGACCCAAAGCTGAAACTGGAAGTCGTCGAACTGATGGCATCCGGGGCGATCGAAAGCTCCTACCCCTGGAACAATGCGGGCACCGGGCACGCCGGCTTGTGTGAGCTGAACTACACGCCAGAAGCAGAAGACGGCTCTATCGATATCAAAAAATCGGTCAGCATCAACACCCAGTTCGAAGAATCGAAACAGTTCTGGGCTTACTTGCTGGGAAAAGGCGCCTTCGCTTCACCCAAATCCTTTATCAGCCCAGTACCGCACCTGAGCTTCGTTCGCGGTCATGAAGGCATCGCCTTCCTCAAGAAGCGCTTCGAAGCGCTCACCCAGCACCATGCCTTCGCGGCGATGGAATACACCGAAGACCGCGCCACCATGGCGGAATGGATGCCGCTGATGATGCCGGGCCGCGACCCGAACGAGCCGGTCGCCGCCACCCGTGTGCTGGACGGCACGGACGTCAACTTTGGCGCACTGACCATGCAACTGCTGGACTACTTGCGCAATCAGCCGGATGCCAAGGTCAAATGCAGCCAGAAGGTCGTCGGCCTCAAGCGCAACGACCAGGGCTGGCGCGTCAGCATCAAGGACCAGCAAAGCGGCGGCAACCGCGAAATCCAGGCAAAGTTCGTGTTTCTCGGTGCCGGTGGCGGCGCGCTGCCACTGCTGCAAATGTCGGGAATTCCCGAAGGCAAGGGCTACGGCGGCTTCCCGGTCAGTGGCCAGTGGCTGCGCTGCGACAACCCGGAAGTGGTCAAGCGCCATCAGGCCAAGGTCTACAGCCAGGCCGAAGTAGGCTCGCCGCCCATGTCGGTCCCGCACCTCGATACCCGCGTGGTCGACGGCAAGAAATCCCTGCTGTTCGGACCTTACGCCGGCTTCTCGACCAAGTTTCTGCGCCACGGTTCGCTACTCGATCTACCGCTGTCGATCCGTCCCAATAACATCGGCCCGATGCTCGCAGTGGCGCGCGACAACTTCGACCTGACTCGCTACCTGATCAAGGAAGTGGTGCAGTCCGATGAAAAACGCCTGAACACCCTGCGCAACTTCTATCCGGAACTGAAAGCAGAAGACTGGCGCCTGGAAATGGCCGGCCAGCGGGTACAGATCATCAAGAAAGACCCCAAGCACGGCGGCATCCTGCAGTTCGGCACCGAACTGGTTGCCGCACAGGACGGCTCGATTGCCGCCCTGCTCGGCGCCTCGCCTGGCGCCTCGGTGACCGTCTCGATCATGCTCGACCTGCTGCGCCGCTGCTTCCCTGAGCAGAGTAAATCCGCGCAGTGGACCCACAAACTGGATGAGATATTCCCAGCCATGGGCCAGGTCCTCGCCAAGGACGCCGAACGCTACCGTGAAGTGCAGACTCGTTCGGACACCCTGCTGCAATTGCGGGTCGACGAACCGGCAATGGCCTGAGTCATTTGCCGCAGCACACAAAAAACCGCCCTCTCTCGGGCGGTTTTTTATATGCCCAGCGCCGTCAGGCGGAGGCGTTCAACGGGTGGAAGCTGAAGTAATAACGCAGCGAGTCGACCATCTCGACATACTCGGCCGACGGTGCCACCAGGGCGAAGCCGGAGTCGAAGCTGCCTGGTGTGACATCCTCGCGAGACCATTGGCAGGTAGCGGAAAAGTCGATCAAGCGTGGCGCGTTCTGCCCCGGCACCTTCAGGCGCATCTCGAAGCGGGCACCGACCAGCATCGGTAGCTGGCTGATGAGCATTAGGCCATCCAGCGACATGTTGCCGATATAGCCCATCGGCTTGTCGGTGATGCGATTGAACACCTTCAAGTAGTAGGGCAGTTGGTGGCGTTCGATTCGGCGCTGAGTATGCATAATGGCAAATCGCTATGGATGACCATCGAGTATGGCCGCACTACCGCACTTCAAGCAGTTTCAAGAGCAACCTTCGGCGAGTTGCTCACGCAGGCGCCGACGCGCCGCGTCCAACTCTTCATCACTGTAGTAGCTGCGCTCGCCATTCGCTTCGGAGCGAAAATATCGGCGCCCTTCCGGCATCCGCGCGAGCGCATTGCGCAGCCCATTACATTTCTGGGCCCGTGCCTGTTGCCGCTCTGCAGACTCGGCCGAAGCCTGCGCCTGCTCTTGTCGGCGCGCCTCATAGAAGCGTGCGCTGCGTGCCTGGCGCTCGCGAGTCGCGGCGTCGCGCTCGACCACCTGCGGTTTGACCTCGACCGCCTCAGCCCCGGCGCCCGCTGGACGTTGGTCGAAATGCACCTGGCCATTGGCATCGACCCAACGATAAATATCCGCCGCCACCAATCCCGGTAACAGCAACAGGCAACTTAACCACAACCGCATGGGTTTCCTCCCTGAATAGAAGCCAAGCTTAGTCTTGAGTCGAGAGCCCACCAGCGTTTCTGCGATCAGCGGTCAAAGCGCCGTCGCGGAGGTCTTGGCCGCCTCGCCCGGATGATAATGCCCGAGCTGGCGCAGGGTCTCCAGGCGGGCACGGGCGCGGAAGCCGTACTCGCTGGCCGGGTAGCGGTTGATGATGAACTGATAGGTCTGCGCCGCGTCGACGAACAGACTCTGACGCTCCAGGCACAGCCCGCGCAACAAGGATATCTCCGGCTGCAGGTAGCTGCGCGAGCGACTCTTGCGCTCGGCCTGCGACAACTCGAGCATCACCTGCTCGCACTGCCCCTCATCGTAGGCTCGGTAGGCACTGTTCAAATGATGGTCGAGCGACCAGCGGGTACAGCCGACGGCGCTGAGCGCCAGGGTTAAGATCAACAGGGTTCGCATGGGCCTCTCCTCCAATGAGCACTGTATCGACTGGCGCCTGGAAATCTACAACTGGACGAACAAACCACTGACTTGGCAGGGCTGCACAGTGGACTCGACGCGGGACTAGCAAGACCGGTCAGCCCCTCGCTGCTCGCCCGATTAAGGCACCCCTGCCCGGAAGAAAACCACGCGAGAGGTAGTGCAGAGGAACAATGACTACAGGCTGACAGCATAGTAGCCTCGCCGTCAGTCCAACTCAGGAGCCTGCGCATGACCTTCCGCCGCACCAAGATCGTCGCCACCCTCGGCCCATCCAGCAACTCCCCCGAAGTCCTCGAGCAACTGATTATCGCGGGCCTGGATGTGGCCCGCCTGAACTTCTCCCACGGCTCGCCGGATGAGCATAAAGCCCGCGCCCAGTTGGTTCGCGAGTTGGCCGCCAAGCATGGCCGGCACGTCGCCCTGCTCGGCGACCTGCAGGGACCGAAGATCCGCATCGCCAAGTTCGCCAACAAGCGCATCGAACTGAAAGTCGGCGACCGCTTCACCTTCTCCACCAGCCACCCGCTGAACGCCGGTACCCAGGACATCGTCGGCATCGACTACCCGGACCTGGTGAAGGACTGCGGCGTCGGCGACGAACTGCTGCTCGACGATGGCCGCGTGGTCATGCGCGTCATCAGCGCCACAGCCGACGCCCTGAACTGTGAAGTGCTGATCGGCGGCCCGCTGTCCGACCACAAGGGCATCAACCGTCGCGGCGGCGGCCTGACCGCGCCGGCGCTGACCGAAAAAGACAAGGCCGATATCAAGCTGGCCGCCGAGATGGAACTGGATTACCTGGCCGTGTCCTTCCCGCGTGACGCCGAGGACATGCACTACGCCCGCCGTCTGCGCGACGAGGCCGGTGGCAGCGCCTGGCTGGTGGCCAAGATCGAACGAGCCGAAGCCGTGGCCGACGACGCCACCCTCGATGGTCTGATTCGCGCCAGTGACGCGGTCATGGTGGCGCGTGGTGACCTCGGCGTGGAAATCGGCGACGCCGAGCTGTGCGGTATTCAGAAGAAAATCATTCTGCACGCACGCCGCCACAACAAGGCGGTGATCACCGCGACGCAGATGATGGAGTCGATGATCCACAACCCGATGCCGACCCGCGCCGAAGTCTCCGACGTGGCCAACGCCGTGCTCGACTACACCGACGCGGTGATGCTCTCGGCGGAAAGCGCCGCCGGCGCCTACCCACTCGAGGCGGTGCAGGCGATGGCACGGATCTGCATCGGCGCGGAAAAGCACCCGACCAGCAAAGCCTCCAGCCACCGCCTGGGCACCAGCTTCGAGCGCTGCGACGAAAGCATCGCCCTGGCGGCCATGTACACCGCCAACCATTTCCCGGGCGTCAAAGCGATCATCGCCCTGACCGAGAGTGGCTACACGCCCTTGATCATGTCGCGGATTCGTTCCTCCGTGCCGATCTACGCGTTCTCCCCGCACCGCGCCACCCAGGCTCGCGCGGCCATGTTCCGCGGCGTCTACACCGTGCCGTTCGACCCGGCGGCCCTGCCAGCGGAACAGGTCAGCCAGGCCGCGGTGGACGAACTGCTCAAGCGCGGCGTGGTGCAGCCAGGCGACTGGGTAATTCTGACCAAGGGCGACAGCTACCACTGCATCGGCGGCACCAACGGCATGAAGATCCTGCACGTCGGTGAAGCGCTGGTGTAAACCGAGCCCTGAGGCAATCCGGGAGCTGTTAGGGGCTTAGCGATATTCCCGGATTGCATCCGGGCTACAGGAAAAAGGCCGCTCACTGGAGCGGCCTTTGGTTATCCATGTGCTGCGCATTAGCGCTTAGGCGAACTTGGAGAAATCCGCCGGACGGCGCTGCATAAAGGCGCTCAAGGCCTCGATGGCTTCCGGCGAGCGTAGACGCTGGCCGAACAGGGCGCCCTCCTCTTCGATTACCCGGCGCAATTCCTCACGCCCCGGCGCGCGCATCAGGCGCTTGCTATCGGCCACCGCCGACGGCGCCAACTGCTGGAAACGCAAGGCCATCTCACGCGCCTTGGCCGAGGTCTCGGCACCGTTAGCCAGCGCCTGGTTGGCGATGCCCCAGGCCACCGCCTGCTCACCCCGGAACGACTCGCCGAGCAGCAACAGCTCGGCCGCCTTGGCCTGACCCAACAGGCGCGGCAAGATCAG